>JAYUBA010001240.1:0-11455 GCA_043741075.1 Frigoriglobus sp. | reverse complement strand
CAAAAGCGCCGCGATCCGGTCCGTGTGAAGCCCCCGGATGCGTGCGGCGGCGGCCGAAGCGTAGTTGCTCAGCCCGCGGGCGACCTCGACGCCCTCCGGGTCGATGATCGACACGACATCGCCCTTACCGAACTCGCCCTCAACGGCCGTAACGCCAATAGGCAGAAGGCTTTTCCCGTCGAGAACGGCCTGGCGCGCGCCAGGGTCGAGCCGCAAGATGCCCTTCGGTCGAACGGTGAAGCCGAACCACCGCTTCCGCGACGAAACCTCTTGCCCGTGCGGGAGAAACAGCGTCCCGACCGGCTCGCCCGCGAACACGCGGTCGAGGATGCCGTCGAGCGAGCCGTTCGCCATGATGACGGCTTCGCCGGACGCCGTAACGAGCCGCGCCGCCTTCAGTTTGCTCTCCATGCCGCCGGTGCCGAGGGCGCTTTTCGTAGCGGCTGCGAGTCCGGTCACGGATGAGTCGATATTCGGCACGGTCGCGAGAAGTTCCGCATCCGGATTGGTTCGAGGATCGTCGGAATAGAGGCCGTCCACGTTTGTGAGGAGTACGAGCAGCGGTGCGCGGAGGAGATTGGTGACCATCGCCGCGAGGTGGTCGTTGTCGCCGAACTTGATCTCCGCGACCGCAACCGTGTCGTTCTCGTTAATGATCGGCAGCGCGCCGTATTCGAACAGAGTGCAGATCGTGTTGCGGGCGTTAAGGTAGCGGGCGCGGTTGTCGAAGTCGCCCGCGGTGAGCAGGATTTGCGCCGTGTGGACGCCGTACCGCGCCAGACTCTCCTGGTAGAGTTGCATGAGGGCGGACTGCCCGACCGCGGCGCACGCTTGCAGGTGCGCGAGGTCGGTGGGGCGCTTGCCGAGGCCGAGTTTACCGACGCCGGCCCCGATCGCCCCGGACGTGACGAGTACCACCTTCCGCCCGCCCTCGCGGAGGCGGTGAAGCTGGTCCGCGAGCGACGAAATGCGGTGCCGGTCGAGGTGGCCGGTGGGGTCGGCGAGGACGTTGGTCCCGACCTTGATGACGACGGTAGTAGCCCCAGAAACGACATCCCGGCGAACCGGATCGACCATGACCCTCCCCCGCGGCGCGACTGTTTAGACACAGGTGTTTGGTACACGCGGTCGCCGAGAGGCACAACCGGAATCCCAGCGGGTCACGCGTCTGTAACGCGTTGGGGAACTTTCCTTTGACGCGAACCCGGTCGTGTGGTTAGTATTTGATGAAGGTGGATATTCGCCCCTCTCCTCGAATGTCCCGTCACTGCGATCCGGCTTTCGGCATCGGAGACTTCCGCGATGACCGCGTGGGCGACAATCCGCCGGGTCGGGACAACGTTCGCGCTCCTCTGCGGTGCGTTCGCGCTCCCGTCATTCGCCGCCGACCCGTCGCCGTCGGGCAAACCGCCGCCGCTCACGCCCGTGCGCCCCGCGAAGCCGAATCCGACTGAATTGCGAGACATCGCCGAGCGGGCCGAGAAAGCCGGCGACTGGGACGCCGCGTTCAACGCGTACTGCCACCTGTTCGTCGCCGACCGCGGATCGCCCGACCTGCGCGAGAAGCTCAACGCCAGCCTCCGCCGCGTGCAGCAGGTGCGCCGCCACCGCGACCCCGGCTTCCAGCAGTTCGCCGCCGGGATGCAACTCGGCGGGAGCCTCGACCTGTTCGCCGAGGTGGTGCAGAAGGTGCCGGGGGTGTACGCGGAGCGCGAGCGGGCCGCGCCGCAAAACCTGTGGGCGTTCGCGGTGGAGGAACTCGACCGCGCGCTCGGCAACCCGGCGTTCCGGCAGGCGTTCCTCGACAACCCGCGGGCCGACAAGGTGGATCAGTTCCGCGCCGCCCTTCGCCGCGACTGGTCAAAACGCGCCGTGAACGATCGCAAGGAAGCGCGGTCCGCGCTGCGGCAGTTGGTCGCCGCGGCCCAGGACGCGTTCACGGTTCGCGTGCCGGCCGCGCTCGCCATCGAGTGCGCCTGCGGCGCGTGCAGCGGGCTGGACGAATACACCATCTTCCTGACACCCAACTTGCCCGGCGCGGAGTCGTCCGCGATCCCGGATTTAACCGCCACCGGCCTGTACCTCGGCGCGACGAAGGACGGGTTGGTCATTCAAGGCGTGGTGCCCGGCTCGTGGGCGGCGCTTCACACGCAACTCCGCCGCGGCGACCGCATCTCGAAGGTGAACGGCCGCCCGACGAACACCGGCCTCGCCGGCGCGGCCGAAGCGCTGCGGAACCCGCTCGACGGGTTCCAACAACTCGAACTGCCCGCCGCTGTCGATTCCCCCGCGGTCGTCGTGCGACTGCCGCTGACCGTGCCGACCGTGTACGGCATGAAGCTCATCAACCCCGCCGGCGTCGAGAAGATCGGCTACGCCCGCATCGGCAGTTTCTCGACCACCACCCCGCGCGAACTGGACGAGATTCTCAACGCGCTGAAGGTCGATGGTGCGCGGGTCGTCATCCTCGACCTGCGCGGTAACCACGGCGGCTCGTTCCTCGCGGGCGTCGAGACTGCCCGGCGGTTGCTCCCGTCCGGGCTGATCGTCACGACGCAGGGCCAGGCACCCGAAGTGGACAACCAGGTGTTCTCGTCCTCGAGCGGCATGACCGCTCAGGACATCCCCGTGGTTCTCCTGATCGACGCCGAGACGGCTTCCGCGGCGGAAGTGTTGGCCGCCGCGCTGAAGGACAACAACCGCGCCACGCTGGTCGGGATGCCGAGCTTCGGCAAGGGCACCGTGCAGTACCCGCTGCGGCTCGTGACGCTCGACGACGCGGACCCGACCGGCAGGCGTCCGAACAAGACCGGCACGGTTCGCGTGACGATCGCGAAGCTGATCGCGCCCCGCGGCGGGCCGATCAACGGGGTCGGCATCGCCCCGCACTTCCTCGAAGCGGATTACGGCGAGCAACTGAACGTGGCGGTCGAGAAGGCCGTCGAACTGATCCCCGGCAGCATGATGCGGCCGTTGCCCGCCCTGCCCTCGCCGCTCACACCGTGACGCGCAGGTGGTCTTCACGCGGAGCGTGATGACTACAATCCCCGCATGACCGCCTCATCACTCACGCCGGCCGAAGCCGCGGCGGCCGGCTCGCTCATCCGACTGGCGCTGGCCGAAGACCTCGGCGACGCCGGCGACCGCACCAGCCTCGCGACCATCCCGACAGCCACCCGTTCCCGCGCCGCGTTCGTGGCGCGCTCGGTGGGAGTCGTTGCCGGTCTGCCGGTCGCGGATCTCGTCTGTCGCGCGGTCAGCGCGGACCTCGCCTTCGCGCCCGCCGTACCCGACGGCACCGCGACCGAACGCGGCACCGTCCTCGCGACAGTGTTCGGCCCGCTCCGCGCGATCCTCGCGGCCGAGCGCACCGCGCTCAACTTCCTCCAGCGCCTCAGCGGCGTCGCGAGCCTGACGCGGACGTTCGTCGATGCCGCGGCCGGGTTCCCCGCGAAGGTGCTCGACACCCGCAAGACCACACCCGGCTGGCGGTTGCTGGAGAAGTACGCGGTCCGCGCCGGCGGGGGCACGAACCACCGTGTCGGCCTCTACGACGGCATCCTCATCAAAGACAACCACCTCGCGGGCATCGGCGGCGACGTGCGGCGCGCGGTCGAAGCGGCCCGCACTTACCCCGGCAACGCGGGCCTGCCGGTGGAAGTGGAAGTGGACACGCTCGACCAACTCGAACACGCCCTCGCCGTGCGGGCCGACATCGTGTTGCTCGACAACATGAGCTTGGAACAACTCCGCGCGGCGGTCGCGCGGCGCGACGCGGTGGCGCCCGGCGTGCTGCTCGAAGCGTCCGGCGGCGTGAACCTCGCGACCGTTCGCGACATCGCCGCGACCGGCGTGGACCGCATCAGCGTCGGCGCGCTGACGCACTCCGCCCCGGCGCTGGATATCGGGCTGGATTATGTATCGTAGCAACCATTTCGGCGAAGCCGCAAGCGGCCTCTTGGCGCTTGCGGCTTCGCGGGAAATGAACACCATGTCCACCCCGCGCGAAACCTGGCACTTCGACACCGAGCGCATCGGCCGCCGCGTGCTGGTGTACGACCACGTCGATAGCACCAACACGCGCGCCGCGGCGCTCGCGGAAACGGACCCGGACGCGGACGGCCTCGTGCTCATCGCGGACCAGCAGACCGCCGGCCGCGGGCAGTACGGCCGCGTGTGGCAGAGCCGGCCCGGCAGCTCGCTGCTCATGTCGGTGGTGCTGAAGCCGCCGCCGGAGCTGCGCCGGCCGGTCGTCCTGACCGCGTGGGCCGCGGTGTCGGTGGCCGAAGCGATCCTATCCCTGACCGGCGCTCAGGCGCGCATCAAGTGGCCGAACGACCTGCTGATTCGCGGCAAAAAGGTGTGTGGCATCTTGATCGAGCAGAGCGGCACGAGCGGCGGCGTCACGACGGTCGCGGGCATCGGGCTGAACCTCACCCAGACGGCCGACGAGTTTACGGGCGACCAACTTCCGGACGCGACCTCGCTCGGCATCGTCTCCGGCGGGCTGATCGACGCGCACACCGCGTCCGGCGTCGTGGTGCGCAAGCTCGACCTCGAATACGCCCGGCTGCTCGCGGGCGAGCGCGTCGCGGTGGAGGCCGACTGGAAGTGGCGCGTGGGGCTGCTCGGCCGGCAGGTGGTGATCGAGCACCCCGGCGGCGGCACGACCACCGGCCGCCTCCGCGACATGGCCTTCGACGGGCTGGAAGTAGAGACCGCCGACGGCTTCGTTCGCGTGATCGCCCCGGAAGCCGTATCGCACATCCGCCCGCAGGCGTGATAGAATCGCCGGTCCCGCGGCAGGAATCTCTTGCCATATTGCACATTCACGGAGACGAGTCATGGCCCGCAAGCGCAACGCGAAGGAGCCGGAAGCGCCCGGCCCGAAGTTGACAAAGTTGGAGCGTGCGGCGTTGGAACAACGCCTCGCGAACATGCTGAACAAGCCTCGCAAGACGGGGCCTAACGACGCGTTTTACCTGTTGTGGATGGCGCGCGGTTCGGACGGCTCGGATAGCTGCCCGCAACCGGTCGTTTGGCGACCAACAGACAGAAATGAACGCCGCTTAGCGACACTGTTCTACGAGATGACGAACGGCTTGGATGCGTTCGCCCGACCGATAAAGCGGGGCAAGTCGCTTTGTCGAAGCACCGACGACGCAGCCCTCATCCGAGCTATTCTCGCCAACCGCGAGGATTTGACGGGGTATCTTGTTTACGCGGACTACTTGACGGAACACGACGACCCACAGGGCGAACTCATCCGCCTCTCCATCGAATACCACATGCTGGTGGACAGCGGCGTCCTCTTACGCGACGCAAGATACCGCGAAGTCACGGCTCGACACGAAGAGTTGCTTCACGAGCACAGCGAACGAATCTATAGCGGGCTGACCCGCCTCGGCTTGCGACCGGAATACCCGCCGGGGGAATTCTCTCCCGAACTGTGGCTCGATCAACGCGGTGTTGTTGAAAAGGTAAAGATCGACCGGTCGGACGTGTTACCACAACACGCCGCCCGACTGTTTGGTGCCGCCCCGTTCCTCCGGAAGCTGAAGTTCGTGCGGGGCCACTTGCCCCCGAAACTCGGATCGGTCAAGCAACTGTCGCAGATCGAGGAACTGGATTTCTCATCTACCGACCTGACGACCGAAGGTCTCGCCGACTTGCTCCGGTCGAAACACCTCACGCGACTGTCCACGCTCGTTTTATCCGGCAACGCGCTCGGCGATGCCGGCGCGGAAGTGCTGCGCGACTGGCCTCGGGCAGCAACGCTCACCACGCTCCACTTGAAGGACTGCGGGTTAACCGAGCGTGGTGCGAACGCACTGGCAGGGTGCCCGCGTCTAGGCGGGTTAACCCAGCTAAAAATGAACGGCACCGGTGACACGGCCCGATCCATATTCGGTTCCCCGCACTTGAGGAACCTCACGGAGCTGGCACTCGGGAGCAAGGAGCTATCGCGGGGCGGCGTCATCGCCCTCCGCACCGGTGGAGTTCAGAGACGGTATCCTGCTTGTGGTCCCGTGGTGGATCAGCGCGCGGTCGCCGCGTTAAGTCGGGCTGCCTTCCGAACAACTCTCCGCAGACTCGAGCTCGGCTTCGCGTCCTTCCCGCCTGGCGCATTCCAGAACTTCACACGCGTCGAACTTCCCGCGCTTCAAGTGTTACACTTGAACAGCGTCCCGCTGGGCGTTCCAAAAGCGGAGTGTCTGGCGGCGTTTCGAGAAACGATCGCGGAACTGACGCTCGAAAACTGTGGGCTGAGCGACGCGGGGGTCGAAGCTCTCGTTCGCGGGACGTTTCCGAAACTGAAACTGCTCGACCTCTCACGAAACCAACTCGGGACGCGCGGCCTCATCGCCCTCGCCCGCGCATCGAAGCAGTTTCCTTCGCTCACGAGGCTCATACTCTGGGGCAACGCGCTGGGTGCCGAGGCGATGGTGCAACTCGCCAAGAGCAAACTCTCGGTCAAGTTGATAGAACTCGACCTCCGCGGCAATGACATCCGCCCCGCCGGCGCGGTGGCTCTTGCCAACACGCGATACCTCAACAACATCGTGACGATTCGCGTGGACGCTGGAACTGTCGGCAAGCAGGGAAAGAGGGCACTCGGCGAGACCTTTCACGAGGATGTCCTGGAATACATGGATTGAAGTGAGCGCTTTCCCCGTGCTCGATGCGTCGCACTGTCAATTGCACACCGGACTGGTTCTCAACAGGAATTCGCTACATGGCGGTGCCGTCCGACCTCATCGTGTCCGTGTCCGGGGTGCGCGGGATCGTCGGCGCGGGGCTGACGCCCGAAGTCGTCGCCCGGTTCGCCGCCGCATACGGGTCCACCGTCGCGGGTCAGCGTGTAATTCTGTCGCGCGACGGCCGGCCCAGCGGCGAGATGCTCCGGCACGCGGTCCTCGCGGGATTGCTCGGCGCGGGGTGCGTCGTCGAAGACATCGGCATCGCCCCGACGCCGACGTGCGGGTTCGCGGTCCGCCAGATGAACGCGGCCGGCGCGATCCAGATCACCGCGAGCCACAACCCAGCCCCGTGGAACGGGTTGAAGATGTTCGGCCCCGACGGCGCGGTTCTCCCCGCCGAAGCGGGCGCGGTCATCCGCGGCCTGTACGAGTCCGGCGAGTTCGCGCGCGGCGGGTGGGACGGGATGGGCAGCGTTCGCGTCCCGCCCGATGTGTCCGGGGACCACGCGCGGGCCGTGCTGGACACGATCAGCGTCGCGACCGTCGCGGGCAACCGGTTCCGCGTGTTCCTCGACGCCAACGCCGGCGCCGGCGGCCCGCTCGGCACGCGCCTACTCGCCGACCTCGGCTGCGAAACGATCCAATACGCGTGCGAACCGACCGGCCTGTTCGCGCACGAACCGGAACCGATCCCGGCGAACCTCGGCGACGTGGCCCCGTGGGTGCAGCAGCACGAGTGCGCCGTCGGGTTCGTGCTCGACCCCGATTCCGACCGGCTCGCGCTCATCGACGAAACCGGCACCTGCGTGAGCGAAGAAGCCACGCTCGCGCTCGCCGTCAAGTTCCGGCTGGGGCAGCAGCCCGGAACGGTCGTCGTCAACATGTCCACGTCGCGAATGAACGAGGACATCGCGACCGCGGCCGGGTGCCCGTGCTACCGCTCGGCGGTCGGCGAGGCGAACGTCGTCGAGCTGATGCGGGCGACGAACGCGGTCATCGGCGGCGAGGGCAACGGCGGCGTCATCGACCCGCGCATCGGCTGGGTGCGCGACCCGTTCGTCGGCATGGCGTTCATCCTGAGCCTGATGGCCGCGGAGCGGAAACCGTTCTCGCAACTCGTTGCGGAACTGCCGCAATACGCGATGTTGAAGACGAAGTTCACCGTCTCCCGCGATCGGTTGCCAGAAGCAATGACCGCGCTTCAAGCGCGGTGGCCGGACGCCCGCGTGAACCGCGACGACGGCCTCCGCCTCGACGGCCCGGACTGGTGGCTGCACGTCCGCGGCAGCAACACGGAACCGGTGGTGCGGGTGATCGCCGAAGCCCCGACCACCGAGCGGTCGGAGAAGTTGTGCCGCGAAGCCGGCGCGGTCGTCACCGGCTGATTCTCCGCCGTTGCCCGGTCCGCGCAAATCCGTTATCCTCACGAAGTACCGGTCGGCCGCCGGAGATCGTGAAATGACTGACAATGAACTGGACGCGGCTCTCGATCAGGCCGCGGACTGGCTCCGCTTGGCGGAGCGCGTGTGCGTGCTGACGGGCGCGGGCGTGTCCGCCGAGAGCGGCGTACCCACGTTCCGCGCGAGTGACGGTCTTTGGGAAGGCCACCGCATCGAAGACGTGGCAAGTCCCGGCGGCTTCGACCGCGACCCGGCGCTCGTGTGGAACTTCTACAACGCCCGCAGGGAGAACGTGAAACACGTCCGCCCGAACCCTGGTCACTACGCGCTTCTGGGGATGGAAAAACGGTGGGGTGACCGCTTCACCCTGGTCACGCAGAACGTGGACGGTCTGCACTACGACGCGGGCAGTGTGAACGTGCTGGAGATTCACGGGAGCCTCCGCCGCACGCGATGCCTGGGGTGTGGCGAAATCCTGGACCGCGGGCTAGAGACGCTCGCGGCGTTGCCGGAATGCCACTGCGGGGCTGGGTTGCGGCCGGACATCGTCTGGTTCGGTGAGGGTCTGCCGCTGGGGGTGTGGGAGGTGGCTGCTCACGCGGCGCACACGTGCGACGTGTTCCTCGTCGTCGGCACGTCGGCGGTGGTGTACCCGGCCGCGTCGCTGATCCCGATCGCGAAGCGACACAAGGCGGTTCCCGCGAAGGAGATCGAGGTGAACCTGACCCGCACGGACGCGAGCGCGAGCGCGGATGTCGGGCTGTACGGTCCGTCCGGCGTGACGCTACCGATGTTGGTAGAACGGCTCGGCGAACCCGGAGCATAAGCGACGGGGTGCATCTTTCTTGCCCTCTCCCCTTGCGGGAGAGGGTGGCGAGGCTCTGCGAGCCGGGTGAGGGGGCGCGGAGCTGTCCGATCAAGGCGAAGCGGCCTTGTGGGGCGAAGGTGACCCCTCACCCGTCGGCGAAGCGCCGCCACCCTCTCCCGCAAGGAGAGAGGGCCAAGACCTGACTCACGGAGACGGTAGGGAATGCCCGCCCAACGACTCGACGGCAAGGCACTGGCGGCGACGATGCGATCTGAGATCGCCGCGCGCGTCGCCGCGCGGACCGCCGCCGGCAAGCGCCCGCCCGGCCTCGCCGCGGTGCTCATCGGCGGAGACCCGGCCAGCCAGACGTACGTGCGGAACAAGCACAAGGCGTGCGCGGACGCCGGCCTCGCGTCCACCGTTCACGCGCTCCCGGCCGCGACCACCCAGGCGCAACTGCTCGACCTCGTCGCACAGTTGAACGCGGACCCCGCCGTTCACGGCATCCTGGTGCAACTGCCGCTGCCGAAGCAGATCGAGGAAGGCGCCGTGATCCGGGCGGTGTCGCCCGCGAAGGACGTGGACTGCTTCCACCCGGAGAACGTCGGGCTGCTGGCCGCCGGGTTCCCGCGATTCTACCCCTGTACGCCGCACGGCGTGTTACAGTTGTTGAACCGCAACGGCATCGCCACCGCGGGCAAAGAGGTGGTGATCGTCGGGCGGAGTAACATCGTCGGCAAGCCGCTTGCACTCCTGCTGATGCAGAAGCCGACCGCGGCGAACCCGGCCGCCGGCGACGCGACCGTGACTGTCGCGCACACCCGCACCGCCGACCTCGCCGCGGTGTGCCGCCGGGCGGACGTTCTGGTCGCCGCGGTCGGGCGGGCCGGCGTCATCACCGCGGACATGGTGAAGCCCGGCGCGACGGTCGTGGACGTGGGCACGAATAGCGTGAACGGGAAACTGGTGGGCGACGTACACCCGGACGTGGGGGCCGTCGCCGGGTGGCTCTCGCCGGTGCCCGGCGGCGTCGGCCCGATGACGATCACGATGCTTCTGTACAACACGCTCTCCGCGGCGGAACAGATCGACGGCTGAGACGACCCGGCGGACCGCCGGTTCGCCGAACCCAAGGCTCACGCGCGATGAACCTGAACCTGACACTCGCCACCCGCGTCGGGCTGAACCTGTGCGCGATCTTCGGCATCTCCGCCGCCCTGTACATGGGCGGGAGCATCTTCATCCCGGTCGTGTTCTCGGTGCTGCTCGCGTCGGTGCTGTACCCGTTCGCGAAATTCATGCACGAGCGGATGGCGCTGCCGTGGTTCTTCGCGTGCCTCACGGCGCTGCTCGGCCTGGTCGTGTTGCACCTGGTCGTGATCGGCGCGTTCGCCTGGGCCATCCCCCAGACGATCAAGGGGTTGCCCCAGACCGAAGCGGAATGGGCGGTGCAGTACAACAAGGTTCAGTCGAACATGAGCCTCATGTTCCCGATCCGCGACGACGACCCGGTCCTCGGCCGGTACGACCCGACCGGCTCCGAGGCGCAGCACCCGAAGGCGATCAAGCTGGTCAAGAAGCAACTGACCGAGGAGAACCTTTCGGCCGCCCTCGGGAAGATCGCGCTGGTCGGCCTGGAACACCTGTGGCAGGTGATCCTGGTTCTGTTCATCACCCTGTTCCTGCTGTTCGAAGGGCAGATGCTGGCGGACAAGGTGAAGGCCATCTTCGGGCCGTCGCTCGAGTCCCGCGGCCGGGTGACGGTCGCGCTGGCCGAGATGACCGAGGCGATCCGCACGTACCTCGTGTGGCGGACGATCGTGAACCTCGGCCTCGCGCTCGTACTCGGCACCGTGTACTGGCGGCTGGGCCTGAAGCACTGGTATCTGTGGGCGCTGCTCGTCGCGGTCCTCAGCTACGTCCCCTACGTCGGCACCATCGCGGCCGGCATCCCACCGATCTTCGACGCGCTGCTGTTCGTGGACCCGCTGACCGCGTTCGGCATCGCCATCTTCTACACCTTCGTCGTCACCTTCGAGGGGTACATCATTGTGCCCTGGGTGATGGGCCGGAGCATGGACCTGAACGCGACCACGGTACTGCTCGCGTGCCTGTACTGGCACCAGGTGTGGGGCATCGCGGGGCTGTTCCTGGCGATGCCGCTGATGGCCGCGCTCAAGGCCATCTGTATGCAGGTGGAGGGGTGGCAGGGGTGGGGCCACCTGATGGGATCGGGTCCGGCGGTGGAATTAAAGTTGGACAGCGCGGAGGTGGAGAAGGCCCGGCTCGAAGCCATCGAGCGCGGCGGCGGCGGTGCCGACAAGACCATTGTGATGGACTCGCCCGCCGGTGAGAAGGGGTCCGGTGCAGCCCGATCGGGCGAACCCAAAAGCGACGCCTATTGACCCCGAAATCGTTCGCGCGGCACGGGCCGCGGGGCACGGCATCGTGTGGCTCGCCGCGACGATCGGGGAGGTGGTGGGGGATTCGATCTCGACCGAGCGCAAGAGGAGGCAAGAGCGGCGGAAGAAGAGGAAAGAAGATGG
>JAYUBA010001239.1:0-3571 GCA_043741075.1 Frigoriglobus sp. | reverse complement strand
TGAACGCGCCCTAAGCCGGGCGCTCCGCGAGAATCAGCCACCCGTAGGCACGGACCGCGGTCGGCCAGTTCGCGCGCCCGCCGTCGGCGCGCAGCGGGACCACGCCCAGCGTGCGGAACCCCGCACCCGACAGCACTCCCACGACCTCGCGCCGCGTAAAGTGGTGCAGCGTGAGCGGCGCACCCCCGTAGGCTTGTGACATCGCGATGTCACCGGCGGACGGGCGCGCGAACAGCGTGCGCAGGAACTGGCCGGTCGCGCGGATCGCCCCCAGTCCGCGGAAGAACCGGTTGTGGGCGTGCAGCACGAACCGCCCGCCGGGCCTCAAGAGACGGAGCGCGTTCGCGATCACCTTCGCACGGTTCTCCGCCCCGCGGACCATGCCGAGCGTGCTGAACAGGCACGCCGCGTAGTCGAACGACCGCTCCGACAGTTCGGACAGATCGACGAGGTTCGCCTTGAGGAAGGTGGCCGACGGCACGTTCGCCCGCGCCTGTGCGAGCATCTCGTCAGAAAGGTCCACCCCGACGCACTCGAAGCCTTTCGCCGCGAAGTGCCCGCACAGCCGCCCGGTGCCGCAGCCGAGATCGACCAACCGGCCCGCCGGACCGAAGGCACGTTCGCAGAACGCGACATCGGCCGCGGCCAGCGGCGAGGTGCGCATCTGGTCGTCGTACCCGGCCACCATGTCGGCCGCGTGCAGGTAGTCCCAAAGCCCGCGATCGACGCCGGGCGGAAGCTGCCAGTCGGGAATCATAGCGTGCCGTTCGCGTGGTACTCGCAGTCAGGCAGTCAGGCAGTCAGGCAGTCACTTCTGGATTATGACTGCCTGACCCAGGCCGACAGGCCGCCAGACCGCCAGACCGCCACTTCCTGTTGTGGCGGCCTGACCCGACACCGCGCCGACTTGCCCCCGCTGCTTCCAACCTCTACACTGGATACTATACTTGTGTTCAAGATCGTCAAGGTCGGTTGAAAGCGGGTCGTGTCTCCGTTTGTGGTGCGGGCGTCCCGCCTGCTCTTGGCGATGCAGGCCAGAGGCCCGCACCACAACTCAAACTGAGACACTACCGAAAGCGCAATTTGCCCCGCCGCGAAAATCCGCCGGGCTTCGCGGGTGTCACGGGCGCACCGAGGTGATATCATCGGCTTCCGACACCCCCCTCCCCACTGTTCACCGCTCCGTGATGAAAAGCACCCACATCCGCATCCGCGACGTGTACTTCGAGTACGAGGACTTCCGCTACCGCACGCCCATCAAGTTCGGCGGGGTGGCGCTGGACCGCGTCACGCTGCTGAACGTGCGGATCGTCGTCGAGGGCGGGACCGGCAAGGTCGCGACCGGGTCCGGGTCGATGCCGCTGGGGAACGCGTGGGCGTTCCCGTCGCGCGTCCTCACCTACGACCAGACGCTCGGCGCGATGCGGTTCATCGCGTCGCGGGTGGCCGAGGACTACCGCGCGTGCGGGCTGACCGGCCACCCGATCGACATCACGCACCGCCTGGAGCCGGAGTTGCTCCACGCCGCCAACGACTTCACCGCGCTGCGACAGTTGCCGGAGCCGGTGCCGAAGCTCGCGGTACTCGTCGTCGCGTCCGCCTTCGACGCGGCGCTGCACGACGCCTACGGCCGGTTGCACGAACGGAGCTGCTACCGCACCTACGGCCCGGAGTTCCTGGAACACGACCTCGGCGACTACCTCGGCGCGGAGTTCGACGGCCTCTGGCTGAACGACTTCGTGACGGCCGAGCCGAAAGCACGGATGCCGCTGTACCACCTCGTCGGCGCGCTCGACGCGCTGACCGACGCGGACGTGACGGAGCGGCTCGACGACGGGCTGCCGAACACCCTGGGCGAGTGGGTCGCGCGCGACGGCCTCACGCACCTGAAGATCAAGCTCAACGGCGACGACCTCGGTTGGGACGTGGACCGGTGCGTGCGGGCGAACGCGGTCGCGGAGGAGCAGGGGGCGTTGCGGCGCGGCAACAACCGGTTTTGGTACTCGCTCGACTTCAACGAGCGGTGCCGGAACGTCGCGTACCTGCTCGAATTTTTACGCCGACTGAAGGACCGCGCGCCGGCCGGGTACGACCGCGTGCAGTACGTGGAGCAGCCGACGGCGCGCGACCTCGCCGCCAACCCGCAGAACACGATGCACGAGGCCGCGAAGCTCAAGCCGGTGGTGATCGACGAGTCGCTGCTCGACCTCGAATCGCTGAAGCTGGCGATGGAGATGGGCTACACGGGCGTCGCGTTCAAGGCGTGCAAGGGGCAGACGCAGTCGCTCCTGCTCGCCGCCGCGGCGCAGAAGTACGGCCTGTTCCGGTGCGTGCAGGATTTGACGTGCGTGGGGGCGTCGCTGGTCCACTCGGCCGGGCTGGCGGCGCACATCCCCGGCGTGGCCGCGATCGAGTCGAACGGGCGGCAGTACTGCCCGGCGGCGAACGCGGCGTGGGACGCGAGGTTCCCCGGCGTGTTCACCGTGCGCGACGGCACGATGAACACCGCGCTGCTAAACGGCCCAGGGTTGGGCACGGGGTGAGCGTCAGGGCTCTTTCCGCTCGCGGTCGCGGCCGTCCTCGATCACGGTCCAGCCGCCGCTGTCCAGCGCGAGTTTCTCCCCGCCGTTCACTGTGAGCGCGGCCCGGAGCGCGTCCGGCGTCATCTCCTTCGACAGCCGAAGCACCCCGCCGTCGGCGGTCACGACCGCGGGGCACTTGTACCAACTGCTCACGCCGTTCGGGTCGTCGATGGCGAACGGCATCGTCTCGAACGCCAGGTCGCGCGGCTCCATCCAGTGAACGCCGAGGCCGTTGTTCTCGACGATCAGGATCGTCTGGCTCGTCCCGTCCTTGATCTCGTCGAACTTGCGGCCCTTCGCGCCCGGCCACATCGTTTCCGCTCCCACGACAGCGAGGTAGTTCGTCGTGGTCAGCCCGGTGCGGTGTTCCCCAGAGAACGCGAGGGTCTTCGGCATCTCGCCCGCGAGTTGGCTGTTGTTCGGGCCGTCCCACGGCTCGTCGAACCGGTAACGCTTGAAGAGGCTGTCCTGTTCGATGAAGGGCAGGATGAGGACGCGCCAACAGTGCCACGGCTTCCCGTCCGGCCCGAGGACGAAGGCTGGTGGTACGTGACCATGAGTCTGTTCGTAGTTGGCGACCGCCAACCCCAGTTGCTTGAGGTTTCAGGTGTCCGACATGCGCCGGGCGGCGTCGCGTACGCGCTGCACGGCCGACACGAGGCCGTACCCGCCCGCACCGAGGACGCCCACCGCGGACAGGTTGAGGAACCGGCGGCGCGAGAGTAGCATCGGCGCTCCCCCTGTGAACGGAACCCGCCCGTTCGATTGTCGCACCCGGTTTACCGGCGGTCAACCTCTTCGCCCATAGACCCATTGCAACGCAGAGATTGAAGCTGAGTTGAGGGTGGCCGGGGCAGAGGCTTTGTGATGCCCCGGTTTTCAAGCCTTTTGGTGTCGCACCGGGGCATCGAGGACTCTGCCCCGGCCACCCAGACTCAATCTCTGCGTTGCCCTGGGTGCGGGGAGGTCTTCGCGCCACCCGCGCCGGC
>JAYUBA010001238.1:0-3573 GCA_043741075.1 Frigoriglobus sp. | reverse complement strand
GGCGAACCCGGAGCGTCAGCGACGGGGTGTGCTTCATCGAGACAGTCACATTTCCGCCGCGTCGGGCTACAATCCAGAGAAGAACGGAGCGGGCCGCGCTGGAGAAGCTCACCGCCACCGAGCGCGCGGTGATCCTGCTCCGCGACTACAGCGGGCTGAGCCTGCCGAAGCCGCCGGGCGACACCGCGAAACCGGGCTGACGCGCGCGGCCGAGGAACGGGCGCGCGCGCCCGATTCGATGAGAGAACGGCCTTCCGGCTTGACAACGGCCGCGCCGGGTGGTCCCATCAAGTTCCCGCCCGCGTCCCATCCGGTTGTCGATATGAAGCCGCTCTCGATACTCGCGCTCTTCGTCTGCCTTTTCGCCGTCGGCGCGGCTGCGCAGAACCCCTCCCCAACCCCTCCCCTAAAGGGAGAGGGGCTAAGACCTGACGGTCTTGCATTCTCCCCCTTCCCTTCAGGGAGGGGGGCCGGGGGGTTAGGTTCTGCCCCGAAGCCCGGCGAGCGGGTCGTCGAGTTCAACCGCGACGTGCGGCCGATCCTCGCGGACGCCTGCTTCGCCTGCCACGGCTTCGACGCCAAATCGCGCAAGGCGAAGCTCCGCCTCGACACGCCCGAAGGCGCGTTCGCGCTTCGCAAAGACCTCTATCCCATCAAGCCCGGCGATCCGAAAGGGAGCGAAGTTTGGAACCGCATCACGTCCGTAAACGCGGACAGCGTGATGCCGCCACCGGAACACAACAAGCAACTCACCGCGGCGCAGAAGGAGACGATCCGCCTGTGGATCGCTCAGGGCGCGAAGTACCAGAAGCACTGGGCGTTCGAGGCGATCAGCCGACCACCGGTCCCCGCCGGCCGCAATCCGGTTGACGCCTTCATCGCCGCGCGCCTTCAGAAAGAAGGGCTGAAGCCCACGCCGCAGGCCGACCGCGAGACGCTCGTCCGCCGCGTGTCGTTCGCGCTCACCGGGCTGCCGCCGACGGTGAAGGAGGTGGACGCGTTCCTCGCGGACGCGGCGCCGAACGCGTACGAGACGATGGTGGACCGCTACCTCGCGAGCAAGCACTTCGGCGAGGAGATGGCCCGGCACTGGCTCGACGTGGCCCGCTACGCCGACACGCACGGCCTGCACCTCGACAACGAACGCTTGATGTGGAAGTACCGCGACTGGGTGGTGAACGCGTTCAACGACAACCTGCCGTTCGACACGTTCGCGACGTACCAACTCGCGGGCGACTTGCTGCCGAACCCCACGAACGACCAGCTCACCGCGACCGGCTTCAACCGGTGCAACGTGACCACGGGGGAGGGCGGGTCCATCGAGCCGGAGTGGCTGTACCGCAATGCGGTCGATCGCACCAGTACCGCGACGCAGGCGTTCTTGGGCCTGACGGCCGGCTGCGCGGTGTGCCACGACCACAAGTTCGACCCGATCTCGCAGAAGGAGTATTACTCGCTCTACGCGTTCTTCTACAGCTCCGCCGACCCGCCGCTCGACGGCAACCTGAGTACCACCGGGCCGTTCGTGAAGGTGCCGACGCCGGCCCAGCGGACCGCGCTCGAAGCCGCCGCGAAAGCCGAAGACGAGGCACGGCGCAAGTTAGAAGAGGCCGCCGCGAGCGCGGACTACACCGACCCGGCCAACGCCGCTGATACAGCACTCAAGCCGGTGCGCGACGTGCTGTTCGACGACGCGTTCCCGCCCGGCGCGACGAACCGGAACACGAGCCGCAACGCGGCCGACTGGGTGACCGACCCGCCGTTCGGGACGAGGTCCGGCCGCCGCGTCTTGCGACAGGCGAACACGTTCTTTCACGAAGACGTGATCCAGTTCCGGCTCCGACAGGTGCGCGTGCCGGACGCCGGGTTCTTCGAGGCGTTCGTCTATCTCGACCCGAAGCAACCGCCGAGCGCGATCGCGGTGCAGGTCGCGGGCGGAACGAAGGTGTGGTGGGGCAATGAACCGACCGCGGATTCCCCCTACGGTGGCGGGAACCTCGGCAAGCGCTTCGGCGCGCTTCCGACGCCGGGCGAGTGGGTGCGGCTGAGAGTGAGTACCCAGCTTCTCGGCCTGGGAGACAACCAAGCGATCGCGGGGCTTACGCTGCAAGAGTACGGCGGCGTGGCGTACTGGGACGCGCCCGCGATCGGCGGCAGCATCGTTCCCGCAACGGACGCTCTGTCGTCGTTCCGGGTGTGGTGGAAGTCGCTGAATGGAAAGGCTCCAGCCGACTTGCCGGCCGAGTTAAACGCGGTCGCGGCGGTCGGGCCGTCGAAGCCGTACCTTCCTTCGGACGCCGCGAAGCTGCAGGCGTACTACCTCGCTTACATCGCGCGCCCGGCGACGTCGGAACTCAAGCTCCGACAGGGGGAATGGGAGCGGGCGCGGGCCGAACACTTCATCGCGGCCGACGCGATCCCCGGCACGCTGGTGTTCGGCGACCTGCCCGTGCCGCGCGACGCGTTCGTGATGCTCCGCGGGCAGTACGACAAGAAGGGCGAGAAGGTGATGCCGGGCGTACCGGCGGTGCTGCCGCCGCTGAAACTCGCCGACTCGTCGAAGCGCCCGACGCGGCTCGACCTCGCGAACTGGATCGTGTCGAAGGAGAACCCGCTGACGGCCCGCGTCGCGGCGAACCGCCTGTGGCAGCAGTTCTTCGGCGTCGGCCTGGTGAAGACGAGCGACGACTTCGGCACACAGGGCGCGCTGCCGAGCCACCCCGAACTGCTCGACTTCCTGGCGGGGGAATACCGCACCCAGTGGGACACGAAGAAGCTGGTGAAGCTCATGGTGATGTCGGACGCGTTCCGGCGCGACGCGCGGCAATCCCCGGACCTTCGCGCCAAAGACCCGGACAACCGGTTGCTGAGTCGTGGCCCGCGGTTCCGCCTCGATGCGGAGCAACTGCGCGACAACGCGCTCTTCGTCAGCGGGCTGATGAACCCGCAGATGGGCGGGCGCGGGGTGAACGTGTACCAGCCGCCGAACATCTGGGAGCCGATCGGTTACGGCGACAGCAACACCCGCTACTACCTGCAAGACCACGGCGAGGCGCTCTACCGGCGCAGCCTGTACGCGTTCATCAAGCGCACGGCCCCGGCCCCGTTCCTCACGAACTTCGACGCGACCAACCGCGAGCAACTGTGCGCCGTCCGCGACCGCACGAACACGCCGCTCCAGGCGCTCCAACTGATGAACGACGTGCAACACTTCGAGGCGGCCCGCGCGCTCGCGGAACGCGTCTTGAGCGAAGGCGGGAAGACCACCGACGAGCGCGTCGCGTTTCTGTACCGCACGGTGCTGTCGCGCAAGCCGGACGCGGACGAGCATCGTTTGGTGGCGCGTGCGCTTACCAAGCAGCACGAGCTATTCGCCGCCGATCCGGCCGCGGCGAAGAGGGCGGTTCGTGTGGGCGAGTCGAAGCCGAAGGGCACCGCGCCGGACATCGAAGTGGCCGCGTGGGCGATGATCGCGAACCTGGTGCTGAACCTGGATGAAGTGGTAACGCGGAACTGAGTGGCTTTGTAGCACTACAGCGCAGGTACTTCCGAAACCGTTTGCTGGTCTGGGTT
>JAYUBA010001237.1:0-3574 GCA_043741075.1 Frigoriglobus sp. | reverse complement strand
CCGGTCAAGCCCGCGCTGCCGTCCGCCGCGCCGCTCCCGCCCGCGCCGCCACTGCCCGCGCCGTCGCCGGTGCTCCAGCCGCCGGTGCCCGCGAAGCCGGATCCGCTCCCGCCGGCCGCGGGCGTCGCGCCGCCGCGCGTTCCGCCCGAACCGCTGGCCGTGGGCGGGAAGTACGTGGTACTCAAGGACGACAAGTTGATCGAAGGCGGGGTGAGCGTGAGCGGCGACACGGTGCTCGTGCGCCAGGGCGCGCTCGACCGCCCGTTCCCGAAGAGTCAGGTGCAGTTCGTCGCGGCGAGCCGGGACGAGGTGTACCGGTTCATGCTGGCGAAGGTGTCCGCGGACGACGCCGCCGCGCGGCTGAAGGTCGCCCGGTGGTGCATGTTCAGCGGGCTGCGCGAGCAGGCGCTCGCCGAGGCGCGCGAGGTGCAGAAGCTCCAGCCGAACGGCCCCGCCGCCGCGGACCTGATCCGGTCGCTGGAGCTGTCGCTCCAGCAGTTCCCGCCCGACGGCGCGGCGAAGATGAGCGCGCCCGCGGTGCCGACGTTCCCCGCCGAACTGCGGCCCGCCCCGCTGCCGGTGCCGCCCGCCGCGCCCGTCACGCCGGTCGAACCCGAACCGGACGTGAGTCCGGAGGCGGCCCTCGTGTTCGGCGCGCGGGTGCAACCGTTCCTCGCGAACCAGTGCGTCGAGTGCCACGCGAAGCCGGACGCCGGCAAGTTCAAGCTCGTTCGCGTGAACCCGGCCGACGCCGGGCCGCAGGCGACGCGGGCCAACCTCCGCGCCGTCGCCGGGCAGCTCCGCAAGGACGATCCGGCCGCCAGCCCGCTCCTGATGAAGTCGCTCGCCGCGCACGGCGGGATGAAGCTGCCGGCGGTCGTGAACCGGCAGGCGGCCGTGTACCAGTCGCTCGAAGCGTGGACCGCGCTCGCCGTCGGGACGCCGCTTTCCGTGCCGCCCGCGCCCGCTCCGGCGCCGCCGGTTCCGCTCATGCCCCCGGTCGCCGATCCGGTGCCGCCGGTGCCGTTCCCGCTGCCCCCGGTGACGCCCGCGCCGCTCCCGTTGCCGATCCCGTTGCCGGTTCCGCCCCCCGTAGCCGATCCGCTGTTGCCTCCCGCGGTGCCGTTCGTGCCCGCGCCGGCCCCGCTGCCGAAGCCAATCGTGCCCGCGATACCTCCGGCCGATCCGTTCGAGCCGATCCTGCCGCCGGCCCCGCCGCCCAAGCCGGTGCCGGCCGCGCCGCCGTTCATCCCGCCGGCCACTGCCGGGTTGAAGCCGCCGTCGCCGGTGGTGCCGGTGGGCGGAACGCAGTTCGGCGCGGCCGTGCCGCCGAAGCCGCCCGTCACCGGTCCGACCGGCGGCGACGAGTTCGACCCGGCCGGGTTCAACAAACCTAAATAGTCCCAAGTCGTAAAGTCGAAAGTCGTAGACCTTCAGTGGTCTTCGACTTTACGACTTTTGACCTTACGACCTGAGCCTCAGAGAAAGGCGAAGTTGCGGAGCATCTGCAACCCGATGCGCTGGCTCTTTTCGGGGTGGAACTGCGTGGCGAACACGTTGTCCTTCCACACCGCCGCGCAGAACGGCGTCGGGTAGTCGGCCTCCGCGGCGACGATGTCGCGCGCGACCGGTTGTGGGAAGTACGAGTGGACGAAGTACACCGCCGCGTCGGCCGGCAGGCCGGCGAACAGCGGGCACGCGGGCCGCGCGAAGCGGAGCGTGTTCCAGCCCATGTGCGGCACCTTCAACCCGGCCACGTCGGGGAACCGCACCACGTCGCCGCCGAACACGCCCAACCCGTCGTGCAACCCGTCCTCGTGGTCGCGCGCGAACAGCATTTGCATCCCCAGACAGATGCCGAGGAACGGGCGACCGGTGTCGATGTGCCGGCGGACGGCGTCGGCGAGGCCGGTCTCGCGCAGGCTGACGATGGCGTCGCGGAACGCCCCGACGCCCGGCAGCACGACCTTCCCGGCCGCGGCCACGCGCTTCGGGTCGCCGCTGATCGTGGCGGAATGCCCGACCCGCTCGAACGCCTTCTGGACGCTCCGCAGGTTCGCCATCCCGTAGTCCACGATCACCGTTTCGGACACGAGTGCTCCTCGTAGGACAGGCTTTCAGCCTGTCGCAGCGGAGACAGGCTGGAAGCCTGTCCTACTTTGCCGGTTCCACCTCGGCCGGGCGCCGCAGGAACAGCGCCGCGGCCAGCAGCCCGACGCCCATCACGCCCACGAGCACGCTCATCATCGTGGCGTCGAAGAACGGGAACTGCACCTTCGGGCCGAGCCACGGCCACGCGAACCACGTCACCACCACGCCGACCGCCAGACCGGGGCCGAACGGCAGCTCCCGCGCGTCGGGCGGGCCGCTCACCGGCGTTCCCTTCGGCGCCTCCGCCGCGGGCGCGCCTCCCCCGCGCAGGAGCGCTTCCAGCACCTTCAGCACGAGCGCCGCGAACGACCCGACGAACAGCGAGAGTACCGCGACCTGCCAGCCGAGGAACGCGCCGGCCATCATCAGCAGGTCGGCGTCGCCCAGGCCGAGTGCCTCGCGCCCGAAGCCGGTCTCGAACAGCCACTTGGTCGCCCGCACCACGAGCGACCCGACCAGCGCCCCGACCACGGCGTTCAACAGACCGAGCTTCCAACTGCCGGGCGGGGCGAAGTCGAACGTCGGCCCCCACACCGGCCACAGTTGCACGCCCGTCGGCACCTTCCCGATGACCTCTTCCAGAATCCACGGGATGCCCGGCGGGATCGCGCCCGCCGCCTGCGCCGGGTGCGGCCACGGCCACGGCATCAGCGCGCCGCCGATCACACCGACGGCCAGAGCCGTGTAGGTGATCTGCGCCGGGATGATGCGGTGTTCGGCATCGACGGCCGCCGCGGCGATCAGGCCGGATACCAGCACCGCGTGGTAGAGGAACAGCGCGATCGCCCGCGCCGACGGGGCGCCGCCGTCCGGGCCGAGGTGCTCGTACTTCACGCCCGGCAGCCCGAACCAGTTGAACAGCACCTCGGCGACGAACAGCAACAGGAACGCGACGCCGGTGCCGACTTCCACCCACAGGTAGCGGGCGGAGAACGGGGCGGCGCAGAACCGACACTTACCGCCGAGCCGGAGGTAACCGAGGATGGGAACGTTGTCGGTGAGCCGCACCCGGCGGTAGCACGAGAAGCACCGCGACGACGGCCACACGATGCTCTTCTCGTACGGCAGGCGCGCGACGAGCACGTTGATGAACGACCCGACCATCAGGCCGGTGGCGAAGACCCACAGGCACCAGACGACGGCGGGGAGGTAGAACCACCATTCCATGCCGTGAGGATAGCGTCCGCCAGCGCGTCCGGCGACGGGGCGTCGCCGATACTCACGAAATCGGCCACTTCGCGGTACAGCGGTTCGCGCGCGGCGACGAGCGCCGTCACTTCGGCCCGCCCCCCGGTCGCGGTGAGGTTCGGGCGCCGCGCCGCGGTGGTCGGGTCGGCTTGGAGTCGCTCCCAGAGCGTGTCGGCGGGAGCCGTCAGCCACACGACGAACCCGCTCGCGGCCAGCAGCCGGCGGTTCGCTTCGC
>JAYUBA010001236.1:0-3575 GCA_043741075.1 Frigoriglobus sp. | reverse complement strand
GCGCATCGTTCTCGCCAGTGCCGGTCGCGGACAGTTCGCCCCTCCGATGGCGGGCCAAGAGCAACCCGTGTAGCGCGCTCATTCCTTTTGCGTGTTCTTCAGACTTCGGTGCGGACGGGGACACCGGCATGTGTTGCAGAAGGTCGGGGGCGAGTGCCTCCACCAACCCGCGGAGTTCGGAGAGTTCGCCGACCAGGGCGAGTAACCGGCGCTCGATACCCTTCACGTCCTCCTGAAGGTGGCAGTGCCAGGGGTCGGCGTCCACGGCGGCCTTCAGTTCACGCAGACGACGATACGGGGCATCCGGATCGTCGTCGGTTGGCGGCAGGTACTCGTAGCCGAGCAGGCTCCGCACGACTTCGGCGTTGTCCCTGAGTTCCTGACGGACCCGCGTGAGGTCGGCGGATTCGCGGGCCAGAGATTGCCAGCGGTACGGGCTTGTCCACTGTAGGGCGAGTTCGATGGCGCGGCCGGCGGAAGCCGGCGAAACGACCGGGGCGTTCGACATGGGTTGTACTCACTGAGTTGGGCCGGCCGGCCGGAACGGGCGGTGAGTACGTCGCCCATCCCGACCGGCCGCGTTGAGCCGTCCGGTTTCGAACCCGGACGGCTACCCGACGCTTTCATTTTACCACGAGGGGCGGAGCAGTCGAGTTCCCGCGCAGTTTCATCGGCCAGCCGGGTGCGGTCGCGGGCCGGATTCAGGTTCCGGCCGGCGCGACGGACATCCGCAATTCGGCGATGGCGTCCCGCCCGGCCTTCGAGAGTCGCACCCGTTCGAGCCGGCCCCCTTCGCTCCTCACGAGGGTCAGCAGCCCGGCGTCGGCCACGCGGCGACGATGCGGGCGAGTTCGGCCGGCGCGGAATCAGAGATTGCCTGCAAATCCCGGCGTTATGCGCGTTTCGGCTTCCGTTGGGGTGTACGCCCACCGGCCGGGGGAGGCGGTCGCCCGGCGGATCGCGGAAGCGACCGGGTGAAGACCGCCGACATCATTCGGGCCGCGTGATGTCGGCGGTCTGGATGCGGAACCGGAAAACCTTGTTCCTGTCGAACGGGGCCGGGAGGTCGATGTCCAGGAGCCCAGCGACAGGGAAGGGGCGATTGACAACGAGCACGTCCAGGACCGTCTTGTCGGATCCGACCGTCGTCGCGCGCGCGATCTGCCCGACGGGCCGACCATTCGAGTACCGCACATGGGGGTAGGTGTTGCCGCGGTCGTCGGTGACGTGGCGCTCGGCACCATTCCCGGTCCAGCCCCGGTACTCGAACGTCTTCTTCGGGTCGGTCGAGCGAATCGCTATCAGAAGTATCAGCTCCTTTTCCACCGAGAAGCCGAGACGGTCGCCGCCCATGTCGAGCGAAGCCGGCTCGATGATCGCGCGGCGGATCACCACCTCCATCCCGTCGATGGTCGCGGCGTTTCCCAGCCCCTCGACGCGCTCGCCGGGCTTCTCTTGATTTTGCGCGGTGCCGGGCTTCGAGGAAGTCCCCGCGCCGCCGCACGCGATGACGCACGCCGCGAACGCGATGATGCCGGTCGAGTAAGCGACACGTCGAGCGGTCATGGTGGCTCCTATAGGGCGGGGCAGACATTGTAACGACGGCTCAACTGCCGGACACCATTTCATTGGCGGCGCGCGAGTCGTTGGCGTCTGACGTAGCTGGCACTGGCTTCAGCTTCGTCGCTTCTTCGGCCTTCAGTTCTTCCAGCATCGGCGCTCGCCCGCTCAACCGCTCCCGTTCGCCGCGGAGAGTATAACTAAGTTGAACCAGGTGAAATAAACTGACACTTGGTGCTCAACTGTCCCCGGAGAGGGCGGGCGGAAGGGTGGGCGTCTGGAAGAACCTTGAAGGGGCGGGGGGTCATGTCGGCGGTGCCGCAGCACTCCCGACCAGCGCCAGCACGGCGCGGCGGATCGGGTCGGACAGGTCCGGCCACGCGGCGACGATGCGGGCGAGTTCGGGGTCGAGGGTCAGCGCGGCGAGTGCGCCGGATTCTGCGCCGCCCGTCGGACGAATTTGGTGGTTTCCAGGCATTTTCGAGGGGTGTTCAACCCCCGATAGGGTCATTTCGCCCGCGGCACCTGCCGCGGGCGAATGTGTTTCCTGCCCCACGTCCCGCGTCGTCCAACTTCCCCCCGCAATTCCCGCGCACTAACCGGAATCCCCGGAACGGGTTCGGGCACGCCCGCGCGCGGCGACCGCTTCCGCGCTTGGCAACGGGCGGCCTCTAAGGTAAAACGGTAATGGGCCGTGGAACGGCCCGCTGCCTACACCGTCGGACCCGGCACACGGACGTGACGGGCCGGTCTTCCAGAGGACGCACCCCATGGCGCGACGTAGCGCCGACCCCGATAGTTACTCCGGCCCCAAACCTTCCTCCTCTGGACTCCGCCGCTCGGACCGATTCCTGATCGGGCTTCACGCGTTCGAGCGCGTCGTGTTCGTCTCCCACGTCCAGCCGGACCCGGACAGCCTCGGCAGTATGCTCGGGCTGGCCCACCTGGTCGAGACGCGCCTGGGCAAGCGCACCGTCATCACCCGCGACGGCCTCATCAGCCGCGCCGAGAACCGGGCGCTGGTGGACGTGCTGCACCTCGACCTCGTGCCGGTCGAAGAGGTGGCGTGGGGGCCGAACGACGCGGTGGTGATGGTGGACAGCCAGCCGCGAACCGGGCGGCACACGTTCCCCGAGAGCGTGCCGCTGTTCGCGGTACTCGACCACCACGACACGCCCGGCGACCTCGACGGCGTGGCGTTCACCGACATCCGCTGCTCGCACGGTGCCACCTGTTCGCTCGTCACCAAGTACCTGATGGAACAGGAGGTGGCGATCCCGGAGAAGGTGGCGACCGCGCTCCTCTACGGCATCGAGACGGAAGTGACCGGGTACCCGCGCGAGGCCAGCCCGGCCGACGACGCGGCCCTCCTCTCGCTCTACCCGGTCGCGGACAAGGACCTCATCGCCCAGATCCGCAACGCCCGGCTGCCGCACACGCACTTCGAGTGCATGCTCCAGGCGATGCAGAGTTCGTTCATCTACGACCGGCTCATCATGAGCTGGGTGAACCCGCTGCCGCAGCCGGAGCAGGCCGCCGAAGTCGTGGACTTCATGATCCGCTTCGAGAAGGTGGACTACGCGGTGTGCGGGGGCGTGTTCGAGGACACGCTGGTGCTGTCGGTGCGGGCCGCGATCGAGAACGCCCGCGCCGGGGAAATCCTCCGTCAGGTGGTCGGCAAGATGGGCCGCGCCGGGGGCCACGACCGCCGCGCCGGCGGCGCGATCCCTCTACCGAGTACCGCGCCGAGCACCATCGAGGACATCCAGGGCGAACTGCGCCGGCGGTTCCTGAAGGCGCTGAAGATCGAGGACGTTCGCGGCCAGCGCCTCGTGCCGCTCCGGGACATGCTCGAGAATTTACAGTCGTGATCGTCGCCGTGCCATCCGTAGTCGCGTCCATGAGGTTGTTGTTGCTTCGGTCTTGGCACAGAGCAACGCAGAGATTGAAGTTGGGTTGAGGGTGGCCGGGGCAGAGGCTTTGCGATGCCCCGGTTTTCAAGCCTTCGGGTGTCG
>JAYUBA010001235.1:0-3582 GCA_043741075.1 Frigoriglobus sp. | reverse complement strand
GAAGCCTGTCCTACATCAGCCGGGGTTTCCTTCATCGCTCCCCCCGCTTCGGGAACCGCGGCTTGTCGATCGTCCGCCGCGCCTGATACGCCGGGTCGAACAGGCCGAGCGTGAAGTCCGCGTTCACACTACCGCGAGTGACGACGAACTCCCCGGTGCCGAGGTACATGTCCGTGCGGCCGTTGCTCACGTCTTCGCCCATCAGGTGCCGCACACAGCACCACGTCGAGAGGTAACCCATGCGGTACGGGTCTTGGAGGATGCTCCCGACGATGTCGCCCTCCTGAATCGCCTGCAACAGCGGCTTGCTCGCGTCGAAGCCCATAACGAGTATCTTCTTGTTCAGCCCCTGCGACCGCAGCACGTCGGTGACACCCACGGCCGAGGATTCGTTCGGGGCGAAGATGCCGTCCACCCGGTCCTTGAACTGGAGGATCAGCGGCCCGGCCTCGCGCATCGCCGAATCACGGGTCGCGCCGGCGTACTTGTCCGTCGAGAGCCACACCGCGTCCGGGCAGATGCGCTTCGCGGTGTCCTCGAACCCCTTCTCCCGCTGCTCCGTCGCCTCCGACCCGACCGCGTAGCGGAAGAGGATCAACTTCGGCTTCGTCTTGCCCTGCTTCGCAAGTTCGCCGATGAGGTGTTCCGCCGCGAGGCAGCCGCCGTGGTAGTTGTCCGTCGCGACGTACTTCACGTAGCCGTCAGTCTCGGAGAGGCCGGAGTCGATGATGACGACCGGCACGCCGGCTTCGGCGGCGCGCTTCACGCACGCGGTCATGGTGTGGCTGTGTTGTGGGGCCAGCACGATGCCGCTCGCGCCCGTCGCAACGCGCCGATCGACGATGCGGATCTGCTCCATCGCGTCGCGCTCGCGTAGCGGGCCGTCGAAGATGATCCGAACGCGGACGCCCTCCTCCGCTTCGAGGTCGGCGGCGCAGCGCTCGGCCCCGCGGCGCACCGATTGCCAGTGTTCGTGCGTCAGCCCCTTCGGGATGACGACGACGGTGTAATCGGGGTTCGGCCCGCCGCACCCGAACGCGAGCGGAAGCGCGGCGGCGAGGAGGTAATAGACCGGACGCTTCATCGTTCCTCGCGGCCTGTCGCAGCGAAGCGCTGCTTCACGGCCGCTCCATGTGCGGACCTGGTGAGAGTGTTCGCAGAGGGTACGGCGCCGGCGCGGCCGGGTCAAGTTGCGCGTGAGCGGATGTCGATACAACTTGGTTGTGCGCCCCCCGCGTGCGAGTGGCCCATGCCCCCCGAACCGCCGCCGCTGAACCTGATCCGCGTGTTCGACTTCTACATGACCCTGATGTTCGTCATCAGCCTCGTCCGGCGGTGGGACGTGTACGTGAACGCGGTCCGGCTGCTGATTAGCGTCCGCGGGCGGTGGCCGAAGCTCATCAACCGGTTGTCGGAACACAGCAGCCTGATCCTGAACCGGGCGTTCTTCCGGCCGGCGCTGCTCGCGCTCGGCCTCACGGTCACGCAACTACTCGCGTCGCGGATCATCTTCCCGCAGGCGGTGCTGCTCGGCGAGCAACTCCAGGCGGAGTGGTGGTGGGTGCCGCTCATCCTCGTGCCGCTCGTGCCGATGCTCCTGGTGGACATCTATTTCGTCGTCCGCGTGGGTAAGTTCGACCACGACGAGACGGTCAAGTACTTCGACCAGGCCGAAGGCTGGCTCGGGTGGAAGGGGCCGCTGGTCCGCGCGCTGACGCTCGGCATCGTGGACCCGCAGCGCATGGTCGATGACGAGGTGAAGAAGAACCTGACCGAGTACCAATCGACGTTGCAGGCGTCGCTGTGGTGGGTATCGGTGCAGATCGGCCTGCGACTCACCTTCGGCCTCACCCTCTGGGCGGTGTGGGCGGTGCATCCGTAGGACAGGCTTTCAGCCTGTCCCTCACTATCAGGAGCGACCGATGCCGACCGAACTGCGGGCCGCGCTGAACCACGCCGTCGCCGACGAACTCGACGCGGCGCTGTCGCGCATCGCCCACTGCGTCAACCAACTGAGCGACGAGCAGGTGTGGGGGCGCCCGCCGCACGGGCTGAACGCGATCGGGAACCTGCTCGTTCACCTCGCGGGGAACGTGAAGCAGGCGCTCGCGGACAACCTCACCGGGGCGGCGGACACCCGCGACCGCCCGGCCGAGTTCGCGACCCGCGAAGCGCTCCCGAAGGGCGAGCTTTTGAGCCGCCTGACGGACGTGGTTCAGCAGGCGAAGGCCGCGTTCGCGGCGGCGACCGACGAGCGACTCGCGCAGGTGGTGCGCGTCAACAACAACGACTGGACCGGGATTCAGGCCGCGGTGCGGTGCGTCGCGCACTTCCGCGGGCACGCGCAGGAGATCATCCACATGACCCGCGAACTGCTGGGCGACGCGTACCAGTTCGCCGGCCCGAAGTAAGCGGCATGGTGGGCAGTGCCACCCTACAAGAACGGGTGACCACTCACCCCGGCCGCTCCTCGAAGCGGAGGTGCCGCACGGAGTCGCCGAAGTCGCGCAACTCCGCCAGCGCGGCGATGCCGACCTCCAGGTGCCGGCGGACGAACGTCTCCGTCACCGCCACGTCGCTCTTCGAGGTCTTCACCCCGTCGGGCGTCATTGGGTTGTCCGACACCAGGAGGAGCGCCCCCTTCGGGATGCGGTTCACGAACCCCACCACATAAATCGTCGCCGTCTCCATGTCGATGGCACTCGCGCGGATGTCGCGGAGATACCGCCTGAAGCCCTCGTCGTGTTCCCACACGCGCCGGTTGGTCGTGTAGACGGTGCCCGTCCAGTAGTCGAGGTCGTGCTTGGTGATGGCGGCGGAAACGGCCGCCTGGAGGCGGTACGACGGCAGCGCCGGGATCTCCGCCGGCAGGTACTCGTTGCTCGTCCCCTCGCCGCGGATCGCCGCGATGGGCAGGATGAAGTCGCCCACCTTCGTACTCTTCAGCCCGCCGCACTTGCCCAGGAACAGCACGCCCTTCGGGTCGATGGCGGACAGCAGGTCCATCACGGTCGCGGCCATCGCGCTGCCCATCCCGAAGTTCAGGATGGTGATGTCCTCGGCGGTGGCGGACGGCATGGGCCGGTCGCGGCCGACGATCTCCGCCCCGAACTTCGCGGCGAACAGCTCGACGTAGTGGGCGAAGTTGGTGAGCAGGATGTACTTGCCGAACTGCTCGACGGGCCGCCCGGTGTACCGCGGCAACCAGTCGAGTACGATCTCCGCTTTGGTCTTCATCGCGCGCTCCGGGAGGTGCGGTGATTGTGCCCCGGCCCGCCGCGCGTGACAAGGTGATGACTCCGACGGATCGACCCGCCCGACTGCCACTTCATTGGGACCGCGTCACACCGTTCCACGTGGAACGTCAGCAGGCGTCAGAATGACACCCGAGGTGGCCCAAGGCGGCCAAGTGGCCAAATTGAACCAAACCCTTGAAATCCTGTCGTTTCGCGCCCAAGGCGGCCAAGGCGGCCAAGGCGGCCACTCACACACCATCGGGTTGAAGGGCAGCGGTCTGTGGAGCCTCAGTTTCACCCCGTCGCTGACGCTCCGGGTTCGCCAGGCGTGTTCGGCGAACCCGGA
>JAYUBA010001234.1:0-3590 GCA_043741075.1 Frigoriglobus sp. | reverse complement strand
GACCCGGTGACGCCGCCGGCGGCGGCCCAGAACGTGAGCGTGGGGTCGTCCCCGGTGTGGGCAGGTGTGGTATTCATCCGGGCATTCTACCCGGCGTGCGCACAAGCTCAAAGCCGATGCGGCGGCGGGAGTGAAGTTGCGACGAGTTCGGCCTCGCTCACGGTATTCCGAGAGCGACTTTCAAACACGCGTCGAGCTTTTGCACGAGGGCCGGCGAGAGCGATCCGAGAACCTGGTCAACGGCGTCCGCGTACACGGTCACCAGCACCAAGCAGGACGCGACGGAATCGCGGACCAGCCCCGTGGCTTCTCCGGGGTTCGGTCGTACTCGTCCGTGTGCTCCCACCCCGCCTCTTTGCCCGCTTCCCAGGCGAGCGTTTCGAGTTCCTCGCGCGTCCAAGGGCTGTCGTCGTACTCCTCCACCTTCAGGCGCTCGTAGTCCTCGACCCGAAGTAGAACGAAGGTCTCGTTCGTGCGGGGATTCACCGCGCGCGGCGGCGTGCCGTCGGGGGTGTTCAGCGACTGGATTTGCTCGTCGGTCAGTTCGATCATCATCGCCCCCTTTGCCGCGGCCCCGGTGCGGGCAGGTGTGGTATTCATCCGGGCATTCTACCCGGCGTGCGCACAAGCTCAAAGCCGATGCCGCGGCGGCGTCATCCGGCATTTGCTAATCAGCGCCCCGCCTGATACATTCGGAATGCTCCTGTTCCCTACGGAGGTGTGCGATGCGAGCGCTGACCCTGACGGCCGTGTGCGGCGTGCTACTGGCGGGCGGGCTGATGGCGGCCCCGGTCCCGAAGGCGAGGGAGAAGACGACCGAGGAGAAGGTCGCCGGCAAGTGGAAACTGGTCAAGACGGACGGCACCTTGTCCACCGAGTTCGATTTCGTCATCGAGTACAAGCCGAAGGGGGCGATGACCTTCACCCGCACCCCGGTGAAGGAGGGCACGGCGTCCGTCTCCGACGGCAAGTACAAGGTGGACGGGGACAAGGTGGAGTGGACCGTCAACGAGGGCGGTAATGAGCGGGGCGAGACGTCCAAGATCAAGATGCTGACCGAAGACAAGCTCGTCCTCGAAGACCCGGACGGTCTCAAGGAAGAGTTCCAGAGAGTGGTCGAGAAGAAGGAGCCGAAGAAGGACGAACCCAAGAAGGACGAGAAGTAGGACGAGTCGAGCCGCCCCCGGCCGAACGCCGCGGGCGCTCACTCGTTCGCGATGACTTCGCCGCCGGCGCGGGTGGCGAGCGCCGCCAGCGTGCGGATCGACATGCCCTCGCGCAGGAACCGGACGCTCCCGTCGGCCATCGCCGCGTTCGCCCCGCCGGGGTGGAACGCGTAGACCTCGTACGAGTTGTTGCAGTTGATCGCGCACTCGCCGGGCACCGAGAACCCGTCCGCCGAGGTGCCCTCGATGCCGAACCCCTTCTTGTGGTCGGCCCACAGGCCGCCGGTCGTCGCGCCGGGGCCGCCGTCGGTGAACGACACCGGCACCCGGTCCGTCACCAACTTCCCCTTCACCCAGTACTGCGGGCGGTTCGCGTCCTCGGTCACCAGGATCGTGTTCGACAGCCCGTCGGTGATCTGCGCCACCGTCGAGCCTTGCGAACTCATCACCCCGCGCCAGTAGCCGAGGTAGTCGCTGGTGGTCGCGCCGGGGTAGCCGAGTTGGATGAGCAGCGACTGGGCCACCACGCCCACGTTCGTGTAGTCCCACGCCGCGCCGGTGAACGGCGACCCGGCCGCGCCCGCCACCGCCGACTGGCCCACGCGCCCGCCGTACGCGCTCGGGCACAGGAACGTCTTCACCTGCGCGCCGCGAGCGGTCGCGTTGAGCGGGTCGTACCAGCTCGCGGTCATCGCGTAGATGTTGCGGACGTTCTCCTGCTCCAACTGCGGGAGTACGAGCGCCGGCCACCCGTGCCAGGGCGCGGCGGTGGTGTTCGACGAGGGGAACTTCCCGTTCGTCACCTCGTAGTTGACGCACGCCAGCGCGATCTGTTTCAGGTTGTTCTGGCACGACATGCGCGCGGCGGCCTCGCGCACCTTCTGCACCGCGGGGAGCAGCAGGCCGATGAGGACCGCGATGATCGCGATGACGACGAGCAACTCGATGAGCGTGAACGCGGATCGTTGGCGCATGGTGAACGTTCGGGGAGGGGGAGGGCGCAGGCTGGATAGCACAGCACAGACGCAATTTAGCGACCGTTGGCGCGACGGCCACCCATAAGACGACTCACCAAAAACGCGACGGGCGTGCCCGCGGCACGCCCTTCTGGCATTCACTCTTGTTCGCGGTCACTTCACGCCACTCACCGAACCCCCGGCCCGGCGCGACGAGCGCGGCGGTACAGAACGAGTAGGGCCGTACCGTATAGTACGAGCGACGGCCCTTCGCCCGCCGCCCACCACCACGGCACCCCCGCGTCCAGATCGACGGCCAACAGCCCGCATCCCAGGCCCATGTGCAACCACGCGAGAACTGGCACGAGCGGCCGATACCGCTTCCAGTCGAGCGTGACCGCGAGCACGACCGCCCCGTGCATCGCGTACACGAGCGACAGCGACCGCGCCATGTACCGCGTGACGGGCGAATCGTGGAGCGGGCCCAGCCCGAGCCAGTCGCGGTGAACGGCGTCCATCCACGCGAACGGCAGCAGCGCGCACGGCGCCGCGCACAGCACGACCGCCGCGTCCGCGCGCAGGAGGAACAGGAGCAGGCGGTCGGCGGTCACGGCGTCACTTCCCCCCCGTGCCGTACCACGCGCGCAGCGCCCCGACCTGCCGCGTCACGTCGTCGTTCGCGAACGCGCCCTTGATCGCCTCGCGCTCCACGCCCGTGAGGTACCAGTTGAGCGCGGCGGGGCGGTGCAGTTCGAGCCACACGGTGCAGAAGAACTGGTCCTTCGGGGGCGTGCCCGGCGGGCCGGTGTTCAGCGCGGCGGCCAGTTCGTCGAGCAGTTCGGCGTTGCGGAACTGGGCCGCGTTCGCGCGGGCGTTCAGCACGGCTTCGACCGGCGCGGCGGCGGCGGCCAGCAGGTCGGCCAGCAGGTCCCCGCGCGGGGCCGTCGCCTTCAGCTCGCCGGTGTCGGGGTCGAGCGCGGCGAACCGGTTGCGGGCGTCGTGGAGCGGGAACGCGCGGACCTGCACGACCGCCACGCCGGACGTGTGGCGCCGGAGCGCGTCCCGGTTCTTGAGCGCCCACTCCGCGGCCAGGTTGACCCCGTAGTTGTCGTAGATGCCGGCGTCCACGAGCCGCCGCGCGGGCGCCGTCGGCAGGCTGACCGCCGGGCTGATGACGGGGAACGTGGCGTTCATCCGGGCCGCCGTGCCCACGGTGAACGCGTCGGACGTGGCGACCCGCGCCGCCGCCGCGCTCACCGCCCCGGCCCCGACGCGCGGGCCGACGAACCGCTCCCGGAACTCGTCCCGGCGCATGTCCGGGAACAGCCGGTGGAACTCGACGGCCGAGCGGGTGAGCTGCCGGTCCCGCCCGGCGCCGGGGCCGGACGCGGTCGTCAGTTCGGCCACGTCCAGGTTGCTGATGAGCAGCCGGCGCGCGTCCTCGACCATGACCGGCGAGAGGACGAGC
>JAYUBA010001233.1:0-3597 GCA_043741075.1 Frigoriglobus sp. | reverse complement strand
CGGTGCTGGCGAAGGCGCTGGCGGCGCTGCCCCGGCGCGTCGCGATCGCGTTCACGGTGATTGGAAGCGCCGCGACCGTGTACACGCTCTTCCAGATGTGCCATTACTGGGGGACGCGCGAGTACCGCACCGCTACCTTTTGACGTGACCGACCGTGACGCACGCCGTCCACCAGCCCCCACAGCACGCTGTACGGACGCGGGCAGCCCCAGAACGGGGAAGGGGCTTCTGCCGGCACGGCGGCTCCTCTTCACCCCAGGTTGAAGGCGGCCGTGAGGCACGCGAGCGCCTCCTCGCCGCGGGCGCGCTCGACCACCACGCCCACGCACACCTCGCTCGTGTTAATCATGCTGATGTTGATGCCCCGCGCGGCCAGCGCGCCGAACATCGTACGGGCCACGCCGGTGTGCGTCCGCATCCCCACGCCCAGCACGAACAGCACCGCGATGTCGCCGTCGCCCACCACGCGGCACGCCCCGTCGATGTCGCGCACCACGTCCTGCGTGCGCTTCAGGGCGCGCGTCAGGTCCGCGCGCGGCACGGTGAACGACAATTCCGCCTTCGCCGGCCCGCTCTGGTTCTGGACGATCATGTCCACCAGGATGCCGCCGGTCGCGACCGCGTTGAACACCTTCGAGCAGTTCCCCGGCGTGTCCGGCAGGTCGTGGATGGTGACGCGGCTCTGCTCGGTGTTCAGGTGGACGCCGCTCACGAGCACGTCCTCCATGCCGTCGAGCTTCGCGATGGCGGCCTCGCGGTCCTTCGTGGCGGCGACCACGAGCGGGTTCGGCCGCGGCTTGAAGTCGCCGTTCGCGGGCTGCTCGCCGGCGCCCTTGCGCGGCTCCGCCAGCGCGAACGCGGCGTGGACCGCCTTCAGCGCCTTGCGCCCGCGGACCGCCTTCTTGCTCTCCAGGTGCGTCTTCTTGATCGGCTCGCCGCCGGGGAAGTCGATGACGCCCGACTCCGGCGCGCCGTCCTCTTCCACCAGCACGCTGATCTTGATGTCGCCGGTGGTAATCATCTTCAGGTTCACGCCCTCGGCCGCGAGCGCCTGGAACATGCGCTCGGCGACCCCGGACATGGCCCGCATCCCGGCCCCGACCACCGACACCTTGCTCACCTTGCCCGTCTCGTTGAGCGTCGCGCCGAGGTCGGCGACGATGGGGGCGAGCAGCCGCTTCGTCTTGTCGAGTTCGGCGTTCAGCACGGTGAAGCCGATGGTGGCCCTGCCGCCGGTGCCGACGCTCTGGGCGATCATGTCCACGGCGATGTTCGCGTCCGCGAGCGCGGCGAACACGCGGTGACTCACGCCCGGCCGGTCGGGCACGCCTTCGAGCACGAGCCGCGCCTCGTCGATCGCGAGCGCGACCCCGCACGCGGGGATTTCGCTCATCCACGGCGCTTCGGGCACGATCCACGTGCCGACCGCGTCCGACTGCGCGTTCCGCACCATGAGGGGCACGTCGAACTTCTTGGCGAACTCGATGCTGCGCGAGTGCATGACGCCCGCGCCCATGCTCGCCATCTCCAGCATCTCGTCGTAGCTGATGGCGTCCATCTTGCGGGCGTCGGGCACGATCCGCGGGTCGGTGGTGTACACGCCGTCCACGTCGGTGTAGATCTCGCACGCCACCTCGTAGCCGGCGAGCTTCACCGCCGCGGCCACGGCGACGGCGGTGGTGTCGCTGCCGCCGCGGCCGAGGGTGGAGATGTCGCCGAGTTCGTCCACGCCCTGGAAGCCCGCGAGTACGACGATGTGCCCGCTGTCGAGGGCTTCGCACAGGCGCACGGTGTCGATCTTCTTGATGCGGGCTTTGCGGTGCGTGCTGTCGGTCACGATGCCGATCTGCGGCCCGGTGAAGCTGACGGCCCGCTCGCCGAGTTCCTGGATCGCCATCGCGGTGAGGGCGATGCTGATCTGCTCGCCGGTGGCGAGGAGCATGTCCATTTCGCGGGCCGACGGCGTACCGGTGATCTCGGCCGCCTTCGCGATGAGGTCGTCGGTGGTGCTGCCCTGCGCGGACACGACGACGATCACCTGGTTGCCGGCGTGTTTCGCGCGAATGGCCTTGCGCGCGGCCTCCATCACGCGGTCCGCGTCCTTCACGCTCGACCCGCCGAACTTCTGAACCACGACGGCCACGGTCGCACCTCGCGATGTCGAAACTGGTTGCGTGAGGGTGTTGTAACGGGCGCGCGGTTCGGCTGCCACCCGCGCGACCGGGTTCGGGCGCGGCTCAGCCCGACTGTTGCGGACCGGGGCGGATTTCGTTACCCTCTCACTACCGCCTTTACCCCGCCAAGGAACTCATCCGTGAAGCGATTGCTCCTGCTCACCGCGTTCGCCGTCGCCGCGCTCGCGGCCCCCGCGTCCGCCGACAACTGGCCGCAGTGGCGCGGCCCCAAGAACGACGGCCACTCCGCCGAAAAGGGGCTGCCCACCGAGTGGGGCGCCGACAAGAACGTGGTCTGGAAGCTGAAGATGCCGGGCATGGGCGCCGGCACCCCGGTCGTGTGGGGCGACAGGATCTTCGTCACCTCCGTCGATGGCGAGAGCGTCGTCGTGCTGTGCGCCGGCACCGACGGCAAGGAGAAGTGGAAGGAGAAACTGTCCGGCACCGGCGCGAAGCGGTACCGCAACCCGTCCGGCGCCGACGTGTCCGACGCGTCCCCGTCGTGCGCGACCGACGGCAAACACGTGTGGGCCAGCGCCAGTAACGGCGCGCTCGCCTGCTTCACCGTGGACGGCAAGCCGGTGTGGGCCACCGACCTCCAGAAATACGGCCAGTACAATATCCAGTTCGGTTGCCACTGGACCCCCGTGCTTTACAAGGACAAGCTCTACCTCCAGGTCATGCACAAGGGTGCCCAGATCGTGCTGGCCCTCGACGCCGCGACCGGGAAGGAAGAGTGGAAGGTGAATCGGGTCGGGTACGGCAAGGGTGAAAGCCCGGACGTGTACGCGTCCGCCTTCATCTGGGAGGGCGAGGGCGGGCCGCTACTCGTCGCGCACGGCAACGACTACACCACCGGGCACAAGCTGACCGACGGGAGCGAGGTGTGGCGCGTGCAGGGGCTGAACCCGAACAACAACCTGGGGTGGCGGTTCGTCTCCAACCCGCTCTGCACGCCGGACCTGATCGTGGTGCCGTCGTGCAAGGACGGGCCGACCGTAGCCTTCCATCCCGTCGGGGCGAAGGGGAACATTGACCCGGACAACAAGGCCGAACTGTGGCGGCTGCCCGTGTCGAAGACGCGGACGACCCCGGACGTGGTCAGCCCGATACGCGTCGATGACGTGGTCTACTTCTGCGCCGACGGCGGGGCGCTCTCCGCCTACGACGCCAAGACCGGCAAGCAGTTGTACCGGACCGAACTCACCAAGTTCGTCCACCGCTCGCACCTGGTGGCGAGCGAAGGGAAGATTTACGTCACCGCCGCGAACGGGACGACGGACATCGTCCAGGCGGGTAAGGAGTTCAAGAAGGTGGCGACGAACGCCCTGCCCGACACGGTGTTCGCCGGCCCGGCCGTCGCCGACGGCCGCATCTACTTCCGCGGCTACGGCTACCTGTGGGCGGTCGGCGCGAAGTAGTG
>JAYUBA010001232.1:0-11538 GCA_043741075.1 Frigoriglobus sp. | reverse complement strand
CCGGTTTTCAAGCCTTCGGGTGTCGCACCGGGGCATCGAGGACTCTGCCCCGGCCACCCAGACTCAATCTCTGCGTTGCCCTGCTCTACCCCCCACCCGGCTCGCAAAGCCTCGCCGACCTCCCCCTCAAGGGGGGAGGTCAAAGCAACGCAGGTAGTTACTCAACCCGACTTCGTGTCACAGGTACTTCTTGGGAATCTCAGCGCCAGCCACGTACATCAACTTCGCGATCTTGCACATAGCGTTCACGCCCATTTTTCGCGGCGTAAACCGAATGAATTCAAGATGTTATGGATTTACTCCGACGGACCACTTTCTACCAATTGCCCCCGTTTTCCATGCTTTCCCAAGGGTTACGTACAGATAACGTACAGTCGCGATGCCGAAACGGACGACTTGCCGAGGTCGAGGTGACCAACGCGCGCGAACGAGGGGACCACGCGTCAACGCCGAGCGGTCCCCCTAACTCCGTGGCCCATCCGGCATTCCTCGCCGAGCCATGCGTCTTCGGTCTAAGCACTCAGCTTGAACACCCCTCAATCGGCACGAATGTCGTGTCAAGCTGGACGTGATGGACAGGAAGGCCTGGGTCAGTCGACCTGAACATCCGCGTTCCGGCGAACGGCGGCATTACTTCGGAATCCGCGTGCCGCGGCGGTCCGCTCCGGGCATACTGCTTCGGCGTTCCCATCACCCCGTCCCGGAGGCACCCCGTGGCCCGGTCCGCCCTCGGCCACCTCGTCCGCCGGCTCCCGCGGGCGGCGGACGACCGCCCCAGCGAGTCCGACCGCGACCTGCTCGCCGGGTTCGCCGCCGGCCGCAACCCCGGGGCGTTCGACGCCCTGGTCCGCCGCCACGGCCGGTTCGTCCTGCCGGCAGGTGCTGGCCGACCCGGCCGACATCGACGACGCCTTCCAAGAATCCGTGGGACCTCCGGCGGGTGGTCCACCTGCACCGGCGGGCGGCGTTTGCCGGCACCTGGGCGAGCTGCGACGCGACCTGGCAGACGGGCCGGACAACCCGCATGTGCAGCGGGAGGGGATCGTACTCCGGCCGCTGGTCGAGGAGTACGACGATGACATCGGCGGCCGTCTTAGCTTCAAGGCGATCAACCCGAAATTCCTGCTGAAGTACGACGAATGACCGCCCCGCAGATCAGGTTTCAACCGGGCTCCATCGTTGCCACGCTCGGCGCGATGGAGATCGCGCCGAACGAGCAGATCCACGAGCTGCTCAACGTTTGGCTCACCAACTCGCGCGGGACGCGGCGAAGGGGCGTGAGGCTCACAGCCCCCGCACTTCCGCCTCGGCCGCGAACCAATCGGCCCAGTCATCGCCTTGAGGCCGTCCGCGGTCATTCCATCGGAAGAAGGCACTATCACTGCGAAGCATGAAGAGCAGAATGCCCTTCACGTATTCGATTCTGGTTGCCAGCAAACACTGCTTTACCGGGTCGAAGCGGTGAACCAGACCGACAACCGTTGCCATGTCAGGGGTCCACGCCGACCCAGCGCCAACCCGGTTCGTCTTCCAAAGCAGGGAACCGCTCACACCATCTGGATAAGCGAGATTGGCGGGGCTTCCCCTTTCGTCGATTAAATCCGTCATCGGGTAGGTGATGGCCAGATGCACATTGGGGTCGAAGTCTGGCCAGTCGGTCTCGTCGGTCAACCAGCCGCCGTAAGGTTGGGAGGTTGAAGTCACCCCGTGGTCGAAGAACGTTGTGAAACGGCTGAGTTTACCTGGCCATCCGTGGACGAAGTACAGGTCGTAGTTCAGGTTGTCCGTATTCCGCGCGAATCGGGAGGCATTGAGCGGGGCGACACTGGTGCCCTCAAGCATTTCGGGACCGAGGCGCGTTGCTGCGATGTCTTTTGAATCCGGCCACGCATGCCAGGGGTTGGCGATGTACGCCATCCGCTGATCGTTACCAACAGAGTGACAGAGGCCCGAAGGGTATTTGCGAGAGCCGTCAGCATTCTGGGCGAAGAGCCGGGCTGCCACATGCTCAGCAGTCAGCAGGTACGGTTTGCCGCGCAGATCAATGATCGTCCCGGAACCGGCTAGCTCGCCACTGTCATCGGCGATCGCACCGCAAATCTGGCTGAGAGATGGGGCGGTGTGGCCCTTCATCTGGCCGATGACATCCATCATGATCCGCCGCTTTTCTTCCTGCGATTGCTCCGTCATCGGTTACCCCTCGGGTTGCGCGACTCAGTAAAGCCACCGCTTCTTGGCTTCCGGCCCGTAGATCCGGTCGAACTCCGGCCGAAGGTCTTCGTGACCGCGATAGATGCAGCCCAGGTGATGCTCGATCCGCGTGCCCCGCAGCAGCAGTTGGTCCGTGTAGAAGCAACTCTGGATTCCGATCAGCTTCACGTCCGCCAGGGACCAGTTCGCCATATCGCAGCCGTACTGTGCTATCCGCCACATTCCGCCGCCACTCATCCCTCGCGGGTCGGGTAACGAAGTCCGCTGTCCGTCGTCGCTCTCGGTGGTTGTATCGCCGTAGTCCACCAGGATGCCGACGCCACGATCCGCATCGCTCCAGGGGACGTTGCCGCGCTTACCACCGTAAAGGAACGTCGTGAAGAAGCAGATGCTCGCCGTGATCGAATCCGTCCCCGGTTCGTCTTGGAGAACACCGGGGAACCCAGCAACCGTAAAGGAGTCGCGGAGGTCTTGATCGGCCCAGGGGTCCAACTCGCCCAAGCTGAGGCAACGCATCATACCGCTAGCCGTGATCCGTTGAGCGGTTTCCTGAGAAATGTCGATTACGCACAGGTCGAACGGGTCGTCCGCGAGTCGGTTCGTAGGGTCTGCGGTCGGCGAACGGCGCATGGTCAATTCGCCCATCGGGATGAGCGGGTTTCTGAGTTCTTCTACGGGCTGCCCCGTGACCTCTTCCCTGCGCTCGTCAAGGCCGCTGAACAGAGGGAGGCCAAGCGAGCCCACCTGCGGAACGAGGCATTTCCTCCTTCTGCTCCATCTCGCGCGCCTGTCCCTCAAGCTCCTGTCGCGGTAGAACAGTCAAATGCTACGCTTGGTGGTACAGCTTGAGGGAAGCCGCTATGGAAGGACCGATCCCGGCCATCGAAGGTGTGATCCCGATCTACTGGTCTGCGGGTGTCGCCCGACGTGACGTTGACCGGCTTGTGCGGGTGGTCAACTCCGCTTGGATTGCTGTGCCTGCTGATCCGCGAGAGCAAATACGCCGCCACTGGGCGGACCACATCACGCCGGAGCAACACAGAGGGACGAGCAATGCGCTCACGGAACGCCAGCCGCGCCTTCGCTTGTCGCTCGGTCTCAACCTACCAGCCTGTTCGTTCTACGGACACGAAATCTGGTACTTCACGGGCTCTCTCGCGGCGATGAGCGACGAACAGGTAAGGATGGCCGCCCTTCATGAATTTGCCCACGTTACCTTCCACAAGGAGGGACAGCCTTCGCACCTCCCTCTTGCAAATCCGACACAAGAGGAGATCGCGGTGGCTGAAGCCTTGTGCGAAGAACTGGTGAATCAACGGCTGCTGCAATGGGGCCACGATCAAAGCGCCCTCCAAGCCTGGAAAATCGAATGGGAACGGATCAACAAGATCGCTCCAGGCGGATGATCGCAGTTGTCGCCAACGGACAAGAACCGCCCGGAGCAGCGGACCATGACCTCCGCCAGCGACGACGAGAAACCTGGGCAGTTTGACCGACGCCGGTTGGTTGTCTTTCTGTAGGCGCTGCCGCCCACTGGTCCGAACTGCCCTGGTGGGCCTGTGCCGTCGGCTAGCAGGACCGTCCTGTTGCGTGCTCCGGTCCGACACACCGCGGGGGCTCAAAACGCGAGTGGATCGGAGTCAAGCGTACAAACAGCCTGTTGAGTTCGTGAACTCGGCAAACTGCCAGATTCTCTCTCGCATAGCTGAAGTCGGAGTGGGTTCTCTGAACACATCCCGCGCCGTCAGTCCCGAGGTGGGACTGCTGAGTGCCTGCGCGAGGACGACATGTAGCCAAAGGGGTTGATGAGTGAGCTGACCTGGATGTGGGCGAGTGAGCGATTTTCAGTCGCTCGCTCGTCCCAACTCCAAAACTGCGTTTTCGCCTGATTTTCCTGTGAAACGGATGGTTCCCGGAGGGTGACCATGCGTCCATATTTTACCACAATTCCGTATCGTTTACCACCTTTACCGTATCATTCCGTATCAACCGGGCTCCGCCCCGCGCGACGAGGTCACATCACCTTCAAGTCACTCCCTACGAATCGCGCACCGTCCCCACGACCGCGGTCTGCTTCCTCTCACCTGGCGGGACCGACCGGCTCGCGGGTATACTGGTGGAATGAAGCCGATCGACGCCGAATCCCGGGAGGGTGCGATGACGCACGTCAGCCTCGACGACCAGCCCGTCGCCGTGCGAGAGTTCTTCCTGAACCTGACCGCCGGGCCGGACGGCTCGGTGGTGGAAATGGGCGGCCGGCCGGTGGCGCGGGTGCTGCCCCCGGCCCCGCCGTCGAACGGGGCACCCGACGCGGCGACGTGGACGCCGGAGTGCAACCGCCGCCGGGTCGAACTCATCGACCGGAAGTACGCCGGCGGGCTGACGGCCGCGGAGGAGACCGAACTGGCCGGGCTTCAGACCGCCATGCACCGGTACATCGACGCCGTGGCCCCGCTGCCGATCGAGGGCGCCCGCAGGCTCCACCAAGAGCTGATGGAGAAGGCCGCCAAGACCGGGACCGGCTCATGACCGTGCCCTTCGACTATCCGCTCGCCCCTCACGTCCGCCGGCACGGCCCCCGCGGCTACGCCGGATACGAGAGCTACCGCCCGTGGCTCCGCGACGAGTTCGCCTTCCGGTGCGTCTACTGCCTCACCCGAGAGGTGTGGACGCGATTCACGGGTGCCTACGCGATCGACCACTTCTTGCCGGTGGCGGCCAACCCCGATCTGGTAACGGACTACGGCAACCTCCTCTACGCCTGCATCCCGTGCAACTTGGCGAAGGGGAGCAGCATCACGCCCGACCCGCTCACGGTCCTGATCGCGAGCGGCGTCTCGGTGTCCGAGGGCGGGGTGATTGCCGGCACCTCACCGGAGGCCTCGCGGCTGATCGAGCTGATCGGGCTGGACCGGGCACGGGCCGCGGAGTTCCGCGAACTCTGGATCGGGATCGTCCGGCTCGCGGCGAAATTCGATCCCGCACTACACCGCCGGCTGATGGGCTATCCCGCCGACCTCCCGAACCTCTCCACGCTTGAACCGCCAGACGGCAACACACGGCCAGACGGTGTGAAGGCCTCGCATTTCGAGCAGCAGAAAGCGGGGACGCTCCCGGAAACGTGCTGAGTTGCCGATTTACCCAGACGGGCTTTTGACGATGGCCCGTGACCGGGCGTGGTCGGCAACGGTCGAGCAGTTCTAGAGTACCGCCCCGGCGGATCACGTGATTGACGTGTGATTTATCGTGGATGGCATCCGTTCCTTTTCTTGGAGGATGCCATCGTGTCCAACTCGTCCAAACGCCCCCGTTCTGACGCGGCTATCCGACGATGGGTCGAGCGTCTCGAACGCTTTGCGACCGGCAATCACACCGTGGTCGCGTTCTGCGCCGCCGAGGGCGTGTCCGAGTCCAACTTCTACCTCTGGAAGCGGCGACTCTCGCAACCGCCCACGCCCGCCTCGAACCAACCGAAGGTGGTGCCCATCCGCGTCACACCGCCTCCCGCCCCCGCGACGCCCATCGAACTGGCGCTCCCGTCCGGCACCGTCCTGCGGTTCCCCGCCGACGCCCGCCCGGAGTTGATCGTCGCGATCCTGCGTGGGTTGGAGGAGCGACCATGCTGACCATTCCGCCCACCACCAAGCTCTGGTTTGCGGCTGCAGTTGATTTGCGTTTGGGATTCGACGGACTCGCGAACCTGGTCCGCAACCAGCTTTCCGGCGACCCGACTTCGGGGCACTTGTTCATTTTCACCAATCGCTCCGCGAACCGCGTCAAGGTGCTGTATTGGGGCGGTCACGGCTATTGCCTGTGGTGCACGCGACTGGAAGCCGGGCGGTATCACTTCCCCGAGACCACGGCGACCGGGATTGAACTGACGCCCGCCCAGTTCGCCATGATCCTCGACGGTATCGACGTGTCCCGTATCCGCCGGTTCAAGCGGTATTCTCCTCCTGCTCCAACAACTTCGCGCTACCCGTCGGCGTGAGCGGTGTTCAAAGGGCATGGACGCCACCACGCTTGCTCCCGATGCGCCGCTGCCGACCGATGTCCCCACGCTCCATGCGATGGTTCGTGAGTTGCTCATCGAACTCCAGAAGGTGCGCGCCGAGAACGCCGAACTGAAGACCAAACTCGATGCGGCGTTGAAGCACCGGTTCGGTCGGCGCAGCGAGCGCCGTCCGCCACCGCCGGTTCCCACCGCCGAGAAGCCACCGCCCAAGCGCGATGACCACGGGCGCTCGCCTTTGCCCGACCACCTCGAACGCCGCGAGGTCGTCCACGACTTGACCGAGGCGGAGCGGTTGTGCCCGTGTTGCGGTCAGTCGCGGGCGTTCATCGGGGAGCAGACCGCCGAGCAACTCGATCTGGAACCCGCCAAGTTCTTTGTCCTCCGTACCGTCAAGAAGAGTTACGCCTGTCGGCACTGCGATCCGGCGACCGTGCCAAGTGAGCAGCGTATCCAGACCGCCGGTCCCGCTCAGGTCGGCCCGATTGCCAAGGGGTTGTGCGGGCCGGGTCTCTTGGCGCACGTCGTCACCGCCAAGTTCGCCGATCACGTGCCCGTCCATCGACTCGCCGGTCAACTGGCGAGATCGGGTGTGACGATCGCGTCCTCGACACTGGGCGACTGACTGTTCCGGGCGTCCGAGTTGCTGACGCCTCTGTATGAGTTGATGCACACGCGACTGCTGCTGTCGCGGGTGATCCACGGCGACGACACGGGCGTGAAGTTGCGGGTGCCGGGGAGCAAGCGCACGACGAAGGCGCACCTGTGGGCGTACATCGGGGACGCCGATTATCCGTACGTCCTGTTCGACTTCACCGCCAATCACACGGCTGAAGGACCAACGCGATTCCTCGCGAGTTACAAGGGTTACTTGCAGGCGGATGCGCTGGCCCAGTACGAGGGGCTGTACGGCGACGACAAGGTCAAGCACGTGTGTTGTTCGGCTCACGCGCGACGCAAGTTCGTGGCCGCCAGCGACGCCGGTGACGAACGAGCCGCAAAGGGTCTGGAGTTATTCGGCCGGTTGTACGCGATCGAGCGGGCGCTGCCGCCGCTGTTGCCACCGTCGGACGACCCGGCGCAACGGGAGCAACGTCGTCAACGCGAAGAGCAGCGGCGGACACTGCGACAGCGGGACGCCGAACCGGTGTGGGACGAACTGTCGAAGTGGCTTGCCGAACGGAAGCCGGGTGCGCTGCCGAAGTCGCCGCTGGGGACCGCGATCGGGTACGCGTCGAACAACTGGGTTGCGTTGAAGCGACACCTCGAAAAGGGCTTCCTGGCCCTGGACAACAACCTGTCCGAACGAACGCTTCGTGCCATCGCACTCGGAAGAAACAATTGGGGCGTGATCGGGAGTGAAGCGGGCGGTCAGACGGCGGCTATCCTATACTCCGTCGTCGGGACGTGCAAGCACCTGGGGATCGACCCGTTCGCGTACCTGCGAGACGCCCTCCCGGGGTTGTCCGCGTTAGGTGAGAAGCCGAGTGCCGAGCAGTTGTTGGACTGGCTACCGGACCGATGGCTGCTCAACCGTGCGCGGGACCAAACCATCCGAGAAGTAGCCGCCGGATAAACCGGCACGATCAACTCGCGACGAGTCCGCTGAGCAGCGGGTTGCACGTCGGTGCACGCCCATCCGATCCGCGAGGTGATTCGCCGGGCCGGTACGATTCGGTGGATACGTGACCGGTTCCATCACTCTCCGCACGAAGCGGAAGCATCGAACGCCCCCTCTGTGTCAGCGCGCTCTCCCCGCGGGCGGCCGTGGCGGTATAATACGTACATGGGGAGGGTGCGGCCGTTGGCCGCGCCCGCCCCGTCGCTCGCCCTAGAGGGTGTAACCGTGTTCCGCGCAATCGTGAGTGCTCTGGTTCTTGTGGCCGGTGGGACGGCCGTCCGGGCCGGGGAGTTGGACCGCGACCTGGCTCCGGCCGGCAAAAGTTCGCCGGCCGCGGCGGGCGGGTCCGAGATGGACCGCGAGTCGCCGCAGCCCGCGCACGGCTGGCGGGGCTACTACGGCCCGTACGTTGGCCCTGGCTGGGGGGGCGGTTACTACCCGTATGGCGTTTCGTACGGCGGGTTCGGGTTTACCCCCGCCTACTACCCCATCGGGTTCGGGGGGTACTACAGCGGCTTCGGCGGGTACTGCGGCGGCTTCAGCAGTTATTCCGGCGGCTACGGTGGCTTCGGCGTTTCATACGGAGGGTTCGGGTACGCCGGCTCTCCCTTCTACCCGGTCTACCCCCCGTTCGGGTACGGCGGGTGGTGCTGGTGAACCCACCGCGGGCGGGCGGTGACCTCTGTGCCGCGTCTGCCCGCGAACCGCCCGTCCCCTCGCACACTTCCGCCCAGGCACCCCCCATGCGCCGACTCCTGTGCGCCGCGCTGGCCCTCGCCGCGGCCGTGCCGTGTGCCCTCATCACCGCGGCCGACCCGCCCCCGCCGGCCGTCGCCCGTGTGGTCGGTGCCGACGAGGCCCGCCGCCGGCTGGGTTTGCTGCCGACCTACGCGGCGGTGCCGGGCATCAAGAACGTCAAGGTGGCGGTCCTCGACTCCGGGTTCGACGGGATCGACGGCAAGCGGCCGTACCTGCCGCCCGGGACCGTGGTGGTCGAGCACTACGCGGCCGACTTCGTCCGCAAGTTCGGGCTCGGCGACCCGGACTTCCGCAAGCCGTTCCGCCCCGGCGACGCCCACGGCCGGCAGTTGGCTCAGCTCGTCTGGGCGGCCACCGGCAACTCCCCCGACGGCCCGCAGTTCTACCTACTCAACGCCAACGGCCCGACCCTGTTCCGCCGGGCGGTAAGAATGGCGATCGAGCTGAAGGTGGACCTGGTCCTGTTCGCCGGTACGTTCGAGGGGGCGGGCAACTACGACGGCCGCGGGCCGGTCAACGCCGCGGTGGACGAGGCGGTGGCCGCGGGCGTCATCTGGGTGAATGCGGCCGGCAACAACGGCGGGGCGGTGTACAACGGGCCGGTCGACGTCGGGCGGGGCGGGTACGTGCGGTTCGGCCCGGCCGCGCTCACCGCCCTGCGGCTGCGCAGCCGGGTGGACGAGAACGCGGCCACCCTCACCCTCACCTGGAACGACTACCGCGACGCCGAGGACGCGGGCACGGAGAAGGACCTGGACCTGGTCGTCGAGGACGCCGGGGGGCGGGTGGTGGGTGAGAGCGCGCTGCGGCAGGTGGGGCCGGGGCGGGCGGCCGGCGACGGCGAGACGAAGAACCCGCGGGAGCGATTAGCCCTGGCCGACCTGGCGGCGACCGCCGGCGGCACGGAGTACCGCGTGCGGGTGCGGGCGCGAACGGCGAACTTCGGCCCGCGCGACCGCCTCCGCATCCTACTTACGCCCGGCCGCGCCCCGGTGCCCGACCCGGCCACGGGCAAGCCGGTGCCGTCGGCCGAACTGGCGGACGCGACCCGCGGGGCCGAGATCTACCCGCCGGCGGATCACGCCGGGGTGCTCACGGTCGGGGACGGGTCTGCCGCTTCGGCGGTCGGGCCGACGGCGGACGGGCGGGTGAAGCCGGACGTGGTGGTGTCCGAGTCGGTCGCCCGGTTCAGCAGCGGCGAGGAGACGGCGGGCGCGTCGAACGCGGCGGCGTACTTCGCCGGGGTGGTGGCGGTGCTGCGGGCGGCCGAGCCGGGGCTGACGGCCGGGCACGTCCGCGGGTGGGTGCAGGCGCTCGACCGCGGGGCGGCGGGCGTGCCCGCGGCCGCGGCAGGGCCGGTCCCGGTCGCCGTGCCGCCCAGCCCGAACGAGCTGCGGGCACTGCGATACGCGGAGTACGCGCTGGACGAGAAGCGCCGCCGCGGCGACCCCGACCCGGCGGTGATCGTGTCCGCCCCCGGCGGGGCGTGGGTGGTGCGGCCGGGCGGGCGGCTCCCGGGCGCCCCGGCGCCCGCGGTTCCGGCACCGAAAGGGCCGGCGGCGGGCCACGCCCCGTGGCGGACGCCGACCCCGCGGCAACTGGCCGACCTCGTCCGTGCCGTGCCGTGACCGGCGGCCCGGCCCGCCCGCGCCGGGGTCAGTAGCCGAGGTACGCGTAGTAGGCGTACTCGGCCCCGAGGGACAGGAGTTGGTACGCCTCGTAGGCGTTACCATCACCCGTCGCGTTGTAGTCGGCGAGGGCGTAATTGGCGGCGTATTCGCCGCAGAGGGCGGCGTAGTAGAACTCGCCGACGGAGGCGAAGTACTGCGCGTAGTACGCGTACTCGTAGGCGTCGTACCCGTCGGTGGTGCCGGAATCGGTATACGCTGCGGCGGCGTAGTCGAACCCGTAGGTCAGGTAGGCGTCGGCAATCGGGCCGTCCTGTGCCCGTGCCTGCGACCCGCCCACGAAGAGGGTGGCGACGGCAACGACGGCGGCGGCGGCAAATTTCTTCACCATGTTGAGGTCTCCGAGAAGGATGGGGGCGAATGGTCGGACTGGCCGGCCCGCAGGGGCACAGCCGCGCGGCGGTCAGGTCGGCCGCCCGCCTGATGGGAACATCCTTGCTCCCGGGTGCAAAACTCGGGTCATCACAGCGGCAGTTGCGGCCGGCCAGAAGACTGCCGACATGGCACGGCCGGGGGCCGGTCTGCCCGCGGTACGAGAACGCGACCTGCTGAAGGAGTTGCGCGCAACCGCCACACTTTCACACAGGGCGAGCCGACCGGGACGGTTCGCGGGCCGGGACGGTCGGCTCAGCCCGTGAACGTTCCACCGCGGCGGTCAGTCGAGGGTGACGACCTCGCCACCGGACCGAGTGCCCATCGCCCGCCAGGTCGCCTGGTTGATGCCGTCCCGAATGACCCGGACGCTGCCGTCCCCGAGACCCGCGTTCACCCCGCCGGTGTGCCGGCTACGGGAGTACATGACCGTCGGGTTCGTGCCGGTCGGGGTGCCGATGCACGGCAGGCCCTGTGCCGGCTGGTTGTTGCAGTAGTAGGTGGTGTAGATCACGTCCGGGCTCGGGGTGTTCGGTGGCAGGAACGTGCTGGCCCCGGACGCGTCCCCCCACCACACGAACCCCCGCAGATCCCGCCCCTGGCCCTGCCGCACCTCCGCCACCATCACCGTGTTCGTCAGCCCGTCGGTCACGTCGGTCAGCCGGACCCCCACCTTGTCCCCGCCCCGCCACGCGAACATGCCGGGGAGTTGGGGCACCCCGCCGATCGGCCGGCCGGTGCCGGGGTACCCGCCCTGGCTGTGGACCACGGCGTAGTTGTGGTTGGTCAGGTTGCTGAACGGCCGGTTCGGAGTGTCGCTCGGGCAGCTCCACACCTTGAGCTGCTGGTTGGTCACCCGGGCGGTGTTCGGGGAC
>JAYUBA010001231.1:0-3600 GCA_043741075.1 Frigoriglobus sp. | reverse complement strand
TTGGACTTGAAGCCCCAAGACTGGTTCCAGTTTTGGAACGAGCCTGGAGTGGAGCAACCGACGCGCTTGTCGGTCTTGTTGTTGATCGGAATAGACGTGGTGTGGTGGGACGCACCACCGTTGAAGTACATCCAACTCCCGTCGAAGTAGTGATCGTGTTCTCCTGGTAGCACTTCCCCGATCATGATGGTGTTGGATGTCCCGTCGGGAATGGACGCCGGGAGACTCATCTTGACGCCCATGCGATTGTACAACCCCCGGATTCCAGACGCGTTAATGTCATTGCCGTGGTCCGGGCTGGGCGGAATACCCAGGTTCGGTTGGTTACACCACGTCGCGTTCGATTGGGAGCCGCACGGCCCCGGCGCGCACTGGGCACCGAGGCTCCCGGCATAGTTGCTCAGCGCTTCGTTGGAGTTGTAGGCGTCGCTCGGGCAGCGCAGGAACTTGGGACGCGCCCTTAAGGCATTGGGGTTGTTTCGGAGGATACCGGCGCTGTTAATGCTGGTTTCGTAGTTGCCGTTGCCGCCACCGAGCTTGTAAAGGTTGTCCTGTTCCATGTAGGGAAGGCTGAACACGATCCAGGTTCCGCGGTCGTCGTTCCAGTTTGGATCCTGACCATTCCAGCTATCGAAGGCTTGGGCGCCTCCTGGGGTATTGGTACCCATGAGGCCACCACGCGGGAGATACCCTCTCGCGTCGTTGTGCGAATGCTGGGCGAGCCCGAACTGCTTGAGGTTGTTCTGACAGCTCATGCGGGCGGCGGCCTCGCGCACCTTCTGCACGGCGGGCAGGAGCAGCCCGATCAGGATCGCGATGATCGCGATGACGACGAGGAGTTCGATCAGCGTGAACGCTGAACGGGTACGCCGAACCCCTCGCGTACAGCGGAAGAAGAATGACATGATACACACACCAGTCGGGGAAGAGGATTAAGCGGAACTGGACACCAACAACTCACAGAATGCTCTTGTTTTTACTCTGTGTCAACAGGTTTCTCAAAAAAAGAGGTCAGTTGGAGGCCACGCCGCGGCTTACGCGATGCGATTATCGGCACTCAATCAGATTGTTGCAATTTATTGCCTGCCTTCAACTTATGGCGAGCCTCGCTTTTGATACCCAGCATCGAGTCGCGAAGAGAAGCACGAGAATCCAAGCTGTTTCGAGTGTTTCCCTTGTATTCCTGCACACCGCGCGCAAACCGCGGCGTGACCTCTTGCGGAATCGAATCCGGGTCGCCCTCGGGGTGGTTCCATAGGTCATTGGTCCGGATCCCGCTTCGACGGGTCGGTCGCCAGCGCGTTGTGGTGGCGCGCGAGGTCGGGGCGACCCGTTCGTTCGTAGTGCGCGGCCAACGCCCGGTGAGTCGGCGCGTGTCGGGGGTCGATCCGCAGGGCCGATTCCAGCCAGCGCAGCCCTTCGACGGTCTGCCCATTCCGCAAGAACAACTCACCGATTTCACACCGCAATTCTGGCTTGTCCGGCGCCGCGCCGATCGCCCGCCCCAGTTCGCTGACCCGCTGGAGGTCGTTGGCGCACCGCCGCCATCGCTCCTCGGCAGCGCGGGCTTCCTCCGCCGTTCCCGTCTGCCGGACACCGAGGAAGAGGGTGTACAACAACTCGTCGTTCGACGGGTCGAGTTCCGCGGAGCGGCGGAGGAACCGGATCGCCTCCACGGGCCGGCCACGGTTCATTTCCAACCGCCCCCGGTCGAACAGCGCCTTCGCGTTGCCGGGCGCGGCGGCGATCACGCGGTCGAGGATGGCCACCGCCTCGTCCGGGCGGCCCTGTGCCTCGCGACACGCGGCGAGTTGGACGAGCACGGGGGGGTCAACCGGGTCGGCGGCGAGCAGCCACTCCAGGTGCCCGGCCGCCTCGTCTGGTGGCTGCCGAGTTACGAGCAACACTCGAACGAGGTTCAGCCGGGCGACGCGGTCGTCCGGAGTTAATTCCGCGAGGCGACGCCGGGCGGCGATTACCAGTTCCCGATTGCTCCGGAGCCGCTCAAGGACATCGGCCCGGTAGGCCCACGCCTTCGGGGAGTTGGGGCGAAGTTCCACCCACTTGGCGGTCAACTTCCCGACCTCCATGATGCGGAAGTCCGCCAGATACACGGGGACGAGTAGGGCGATCATTTCGTTCGCCTGGGGGTGCCCGTCCACAATCCACTTCACGAACGCCGGCTCGACCTCGCCGAGGTAGCCGGACTGCGCCCGGACCAGGGCTTGCTCCACCTCGATGTCGGCCGCGGCGCGACCGAATCTGTCCGCCCGCTTGAGGTACTTCTGGGCGGCGTCCAGGTCGCCGCACCGGCGCGCGGCTTGGGCCGCCAGCAGGTTCGCTTCGCCACTCTGCGGCCACTCCGTCAGGCACCGCTCCAGGTGCCGCCGGGCTTCCGCGGGGTCGTCGCGCTGGAGCGCGGCTCGCCCCTCTTTCAGGTCGCCCCATGCGGCCGTGTGGACCCGCGTCTGCCAGACCGCGACGGCAACCACGGCGACCAGTAACAGGATTCGGACGGGCCGTCGCCAGTGGAAGCGACCGGGACGGGCGTTCTCGCTGGACATGGGTGGACGAACTCCAAACGGGCGGATCGTTCTCAGCGGTTGCCGGAATCGCCGTCAGGCGAACGGGATCAGGGCTTCGGCTTCGGGGACAGCGCCTCCGCGATGGCTGCGCCCACCATGTTCTCCCACACGCGATGGGGCGGCCTCACGGCTTCTTGACTTCGACCTTCTTCGCCGGCTCGCCCTCGGCCACCCGCCAGTACGCGCCCGGCTCAAGACCCGCGACCTCCTGCACCTTTCCAGACGGCCAGTACACGGTTGTCGTCCTGATCGTCGCGTCGTCACCCAGCCCGAACACGAACCGCGGGTCGTTGGTTGAGGCGTAACTCGCGCCTCCCTTGGCGAAGCGCGTCTGCTTCCCACTGGCCGTCTCGACCACCACCCGCGCGCCAACGATGTCGGCGTTCTTCTCCCCCACCAACCACACCCCTACCCAGCGCCGCCCTTCTGTCGGAGCCACGTTTCGGAGGATCGTCACCGGCTCGTTGAGGTGGCTGACGACGAGGTCGATCTTCCCGTCGTTGTCGAGATCGCCGAACGCGACTCCGCGGGCGTTGTGCGCTTCCCGGAAGTAGGCGCCGCCCTGCTTCGAGGTCTGGGTGAACTTCCCGCTCTCGTTACGCATCAACACCGGCTTCTGACGGCGGTCGATCTTGGCTGGGAACCGGATCGCGTGGCCGTTCACGATGAGCAGGTCCTCCCAGCCGTCGAGGTCGTAGTCGAAGAACCCCGTGCCCCAACTGACGTAACTCCCCCCGATGGCCGCGATCCCGCTCGACATGCTGTCGTGAGTAAACCGCGACTGGCGGTCGGCGCTCAGGTTCTTGTAGAGCGCCGGCAACTCGTTCTCGTAGTTGGTGACGATCAGCGAGGCCAACCCGGAGCGGTCGAAGGAGGTCGCGTCCACCCCCATGCTCCCGTTCGGCCGCCCCCGGTCGTCGCACGCCACCCCGGCGAATAGCCCCAATTCCTCCAGCACCAGTTCGCCCCGCATCCCGCGGTTCAGGTAAAGGAAGTTGTCGTCGGTGTCGTTGGC
>JAYUBA010001230.1:0-3601 GCA_043741075.1 Frigoriglobus sp. | reverse complement strand
CGCCGTTCCGGTTTTCCGACTTTCCGGTCTTCCACTCACCACGGAGTTCGACATGGACCCGAACGAGTTGCTGAAACTGCTCGACCTCAAAGCGAAGCCGCCCCCGGAAGATGCGCCCGCGGGTCCGGCTGCGTCGCCCGATTCACCCGTCGAGTCGAAGAGCCCCACGGCGCTGGAAGTGGACGCGTGGGGGCTGCGCCGCGGTCGCGACCTGCTGGCCGAGAGCGAACGCCTGCGAAAGTCATGTACCGACGAGTTCGCGGCGGCTGACTTCTTTGCCGCCGGGTTCGAGCCGGAGCCGAAGCTGACCGCGGGGTGCGTCGATCCCCGCCGGCACCAGTTCCTCCGGCAACTGCTCGACACGCCCGAGTACCACGCCCTTCACGCCGCCACCCGGCTCGACGACACCGCCGCCGCGATCGCCGCGGGGCACTTCGCCGAGCAGTTCGCCAAACTCGAACAGGAGGACACAAAGGAAGCCACCGGCGGATCGGCACCCAAGGTGGGCGGGGACGAGGGCGATCTGGCGGGCGAGATGGCAGCGCTGCGAGCGGTGGGCAAGGCGGTGACCGAGGCCAGGAAAGAAGTAGACGAACTCCGCGACGCCGCGTCCGCGATGGGGCTCGGAGCGGGCCAGCCGGGGAGCAACGACCCGCGGGCCGTCGCGGAGATCTACAAGCGGGTGCGGAACGACCCCGGCCTGCGCCGGATCAGCGAACTGGCGGGCCGGTTCCGCCGGGTGGCCGCGAGCAAGCAGCGGCAGAAGGTGTCACACGGCCTGGACGACGTGGTGGGGGTCGAACCCGGCGGCGACATCGGCCGGCTCTTGCCCTCGGAACTGGCAAGGCTTGCCGTCCCGGAACTGGAACTCGACACGCTGCGCCGGATCGTGGAACGCCAGGCCCTCTGTCGGGAACACCACGCCGTCGAACCCGTGGGCAAGGGACCGATCCTGATCGTGTGCGACGAGTCGGGGTCGATGGAAGGCAGTAAAGCACACACCGCAAAATCCCTCGCACTGGCACTTGCCTGGGTGGCCCGACAGCAGCGGCGGTGGGCCGGGCTGATCGCCTACTCCGGGGGCAGCGGCGAGCGGCTCCTCGCGCTGCCGCCGGGTCGGTGGAACGAGACCGCCCTGTGCGACTGGCTCTCCGCGTTCATCGGCGGCGGCTCCGACCTCGACGTGCCCATCAACGAACTGCCGCGGATGTACCAGGAGATCGGTGCCCCGCCCGGCGAGACCGATCTCGTGATGATCACCGACGCCAAATGCCGCATTCCGGCTCAATCTCAATTCCACTATTTAAATTGGCGGCGGTCGGCCCACGTCCGGGCGGTGGCCCTCGTGATTGGCAACCCGCCGGGCGACCTGGAGGGCGTGTGCGACGAGTGCCACCGGGTCAACGCCATCGACCCGGCCGGCGACGCCGTGGGCCGCGTCCTGTCCCTCTGAACACGTCCCCAGCCCGCGGCTGTTCATGGCCGCGGTTCCCATACCCGACCCGGCGGACGATCCGCCGGGTCTCTTCGTTTCCACCCGTGTGAAGGAGTTGCTCCATGACCGCGACCGTTCCCTTGCCCGTGTCCGTTGGGGCCGGGTCTCGACTGCTGGGCGAAGTGATCGCCTGGGCATGTCCCGGCGTCAGCGTGACCCACTCGGACCTCGTTCGTGCCCTCGAAGACGCCGGCCTCGACCCCGGCGTGGCCCGCGAACTGGCCCCGCGGCACGCCTTCTCCCGCGCCTGCAAGCGCCTCAGCGAGCAGCGCATCATCCGCCCCGTCGCCGAGGACGCGGCCACCGTCAAGTTCCAGTTCACCCAGGAGAGCCGCGAGGGCGACCGCTACGAGTACCGCCTGGAGACCACGCTCACGCTCGACAAGCAGACCGGGGCGGTCACCTGCGAGTTGCCCGGCCTCGCCACCATGGCGCAAGAAGAACTCGACCGGTGCATCTCCGCACGGACGGGCTCCGACGTCACCAAGGTGGTGCAGAAGCTGTTCGAGCGCCAGGCGGATCTGTTCCCCATCCGGCCCTCCGGTGGCACCTATTTCGTTCCGCAGCGGCACGCCGCGTTCATCGACAAGACCCAGGACTTGCTCAACCGCGTGGGCGGGCGGCTCTTGCGGTTCCCGGTCCCGGCGGGCACCGCGGAGGGCGACCGTTCGGTGACCCAGGCCGTGGCCGATGGGCTGGCCGCGGTGGTCGCCGAGCACCGGGGCGCGGTCGCGCAGTTCGGTAGCGACACGCGGGGCGACACGCTGGAGCGGGCCGCGGAGAAGATCCGCACCACGAAGTTCAAGCTGACCGCGTACAGCGAGTACCTGGCCGGCGAGCGCGACCGTCTCGACCGGGCCGTGGCGGACGCCGAGCGTGCGCTCCGCGACAAAGTCGCCGAGATCGCGGGCGAGCCCGCTGTGGTCTGAAGTCGTCACCTTCCCACACGTTCGCGGCCGGTTCCACGTAGGACCGGCCGTTTTCGTTTCCCATCCACCAACTGCGAGGAGGCCGCGATGGCGACCGGCGTTCGGCACGCCCGCGAGCGGACCCTGTTGTTCCTCACCACGCCCGCGTTGTGGCCCTCGTGGCCGTTCCTGCCCGTAGTCCGCCGCACCAGCGGGGTCGAGGAACTGGGCGTCGTGTTCGACTCGCGGGCGGCGGGCCTTACCGGATACTCGGCGACGGTCTTTCACGTGAATTTGTACCTCCTGCCGCCGACCCTTGACCGGTTCCTGGAACTGCCCCGCGACACCTTTGACAGCGCCGAGGAACTGCTCGCGTCCGGTTGGGCGATCGACTGAACGCGACACCCTGTACAAGCAGAACCCGCGAAGCCCCCGTTCACCCGCACGGTCACGGGCGGTTCACCACTCCTCGTCTGATTCCCCCGGCGACATCAACGACCGGATGCGTCGGCCCCTGGGACGACGCATTACCACCCCTCTCGCTCGGCCGTGCCCGTCTGTCATTCGGCGCGAACGGCCCGCGTTCCCCCCTTATAAGAGGAGAGTTCATGCTCACGCCCGGTAACCGCAAACTCGGCGGTCGTCGGATCTGGGGCTTCGGTCTGCCCTCGGGCACCCCCGACGTGTGCCCCGGTATGTCCGCGACGTGTCGGGCGCACTGCTACGCCGCGGCCGTCGAGCGCTACCGGCCGAGCGCGGCCACGGCGTACCGGCGTAACCTGGCCCGCACCCGCCGGCCCGACTTCGTCCGGCGCGTGCGGGCGTTCCTGATCGCTCACGCCGTATCCGTCGTCCGCGTCCACACCGGCGGCGACTTCTTCGCCGCCTGGTACGCCCGCCGGTGGCTCCGCGTCATGCAGCGCTCCCCGCGGGTCACCTTCTACTTCTACACGCGATCCTGGCGCGTTCCGACCATCCGGGCCGTGATCGAGCGGATGGCGGCACTCCCGAACTGTGTCGTCTGGTACTCGTGCGACCGCGACACGGGCGTGCCGCAAGCCGTGCCGCCCCGCGTGCGCCTGGCCTGGCTCGCGACCGCGGACGACGACCTGCCGCCCGCCGGGCTCGATTTGGTGTTCCGCATCCGCCGGCTCCGGCACCGGCCCGTCGCCCCCGGCGGTCCGCCGGTGTGCCCGAG
>JAYUBA010001229.1:0-3606 GCA_043741075.1 Frigoriglobus sp. | reverse complement strand
GTAGCGGGACCAGCGTGTTCGGCTTCGCGGTCGCTTTCGGGTCTTTCGCGAACGGCACCTGCCCCTGCCCGGTGAGGGCGACCGTGTACTCGCCCGGCCGCGCGCCGGCCTGCACTTCGAGTGTGACGGTGACCTCTGTCTTGCCCTCCGCTACCGTGACCGTGTTCATCTTGATCGGGCCGGGGAACGACAGCGGAATTATCGTGATGTTCCCTTTGACTTCCGGCCAAAGTCGCGCACACTTCACCTGGATATCCACTTTCTTCCCCGCTTCCACCTCAACTCTCTCGACCGCTGGCGTAAGCGCGAACGGAGCCGTTTCGCCCGCGACCGCGACGACCAGTTCCCGCATCGGCCGGCTGGAGTTCAGATCGGTGCTGTTCCACACGCGCGTGTACGGCCGCACCTCACGCGTGATGGTTGCATCCCCGCTCTTGCCGGTCGCGGTGAGCGCGATCGGCCCAACCCAATCCGGTGCGTCCTTGTCGGCCCACAGCACCAGCACGCCGCGCGTGTCGTTGTTGATCGTGGTGGGTGAAACGTGCAAACCCTTCGGAAGCCCGTCTGCGGTGATGGTGACTGTTCCGCTGAAGCCGCCGATGTTGTGAATTATGACATCGAGGTACGCCGCGCCGCCCTTGCGAATCGTGGTGCCGCCGGGGCCGGGGTTCTGGTGGTGAATCACCGCCGGGAAGAAGTCCGGCACCGCTTTGCGGATCACAAGCACGTACTGGTAGCGCGCCCCGCCGCGGCGGTAGCGGTCCTGCACCAACACGCGATACTTCTTCTTGCCCGTAAGGTTCACAGTGCCGCTCACGTCGCGGATGTGGCCGTCGAACGCGTTCATGCGGATGCCGAAGTCGTCCAGTTCCGCGACGCGATTATCCTTCTCGTCCACCACGACGAGGTACGGGTCGGCGCGGCCCGCGATGCGCTCGCAGTACACCTCGAAGCTGTACGAGCCATTCTCCGGCGGTTCGATCTCGTACCAGTCCGCGTCGCGCTCCTTGTCGAAGCGCCCGCTGAGCGCGACCGGCAGCGTCAGCTTCTGCGGCTTCAGCGGGTCGTCGTTCGGCTCCTGTTCCAGCGTGATCGGCAGATCGGTGACGAGCAGTGGAACGCCGCGGTGCTGATAGCCGTGCAGCGTGCAAGTGGCCGCCGTGGGCAGAACGCTGTGCCCGGTCGGGTGGTCGGTGAAGCGGAACAGCCCGCGCTTCAGGATGTCGTCCGGCGGCGTGACACTTTCCGCAAGCGCGTCGAGTGACAGGTCGTTGACACTCCACGGCGACGGCTTCGCGCCGCTGCCGAGGTTCCGCCCATAGACGGTGAGGTCCGCCTTCTTCCCGGCCTGCACCACGCGGGGGAACACGTTCTCGACGTGCGGCTGATCCGTAATGACGAGCCGGTACGGGAAGCCGCCGCGGAACGACAGGTCGTTGATCGTGACGAAGTAGTCGCCGTCCTTCGGCGCGACGAACTCCACGAGCGGGTCTTTGCCGGCGTAGTCGCCGTTGGACGCGAGTTGCCGGCCGTCGGCGTCGGTGAGCGTGAGGTTGGCATCGAGTTGCGAGTCGAGCCGCTGCGCGAAGCACTCCGCGACGACGCGCTGACCCTTCTTCGCGGCGAACCGGAACACCGCTTCCTTGCCGCCCTTTGAGTTGCCGTTAATCACGCAGTTCACGGGCACAACTTGCGCGGTCGCGCGTTCGTCGTTCGTGCCCTTCTCGGCCACCTCAGTTAAGCCGCGCGATACGGCGAAGAGTCGCGGGTTGGTGACGCCGTACTTGCCGACGAGCCTGGCGTCGTAGGTTCCCGCTGGCACGTCCACGCCGACGGTCACCGCAAACTTGCGGTCCTTGACGTGCTTCGCGGTGATGCCCTTGTGATCGAAGAGGAGCGTGTTCGCGTCCTCGGCATCACCCGCGGCGACTTCCACTTCCACGACCGACCCGGCGGCGGCGCCGAGCGGCGTGACGCGATCCAGTCGCGGCGACGGCAGGTCCGCGCGGGCCGCGGAGCAGAGGAGCAGGATCGCGAGCAGGGAAGCGGAACGCATGAGATGTGTTCGATTCTTAGCCCTGGAAGGGCGGCTGTTGGTAGCCAGGGTCGTGAGACCCTGGAACCGATGGCGAACGATGCGCCGCGTGCGTGGTTGGCACCAGGGGCTTACGCCCGCTGGCTACAGACAGTCGCCCTTCCAGGGCTTCAAAACTATCACCCCACGAGTTCCTTGATCGGGTCGCCTTCGCTCAGCACCGGCAACGGGCGCTTGGCGTCGTCGTGGAAGACGTGCTTGTGGTCGATGCCCAGGCAGTGGTACATCGTGCTCAGCACGCAGCCGGGCGTGTACGGTTTCGAGGTCGGGTACGAGGCCGTCGAGTCGGTCGTGCCGATCGCCTGACCCATCTTCAGCCCGCCGCCCGCGTACAGCACGCTCATCGCGCCCGGCCAGTGGTCGCGGCCCGCGTCCTTGTTGATCTTCGGCGTGCGCCCGAACTCGCCCATCGACATCACCAACACGTCGTCCGACAACCCGCGGTCGTGCAGGTCTTCCACCAGTGACGCAATGGCCGCGTCGTACTGCGGCAGCAACCGCCGCTTCAGTTCGGTGAAGTTGTTGCTGTGCGTGTCCCAGCCGCCGCCGGCCTGCACCGTCACGAACGTGACGCCCGCTTCCACCAGTCGCCGCGCCAGCAGGCAGCTCTGGCCGAGGTCGTTGCGGCCGTAGCGGTCGCGGAGCTTCACCGGCTCCTTGTTCACGTCGAACGCCGACTGCGCTTTGGTGTTGGTCACCATCTCCATCGCGTCGCGGTAGAAGGTGTCGAAGCCGCCGATGTCGCCCTTCGCGTCGATGTCGCGGCGGATAGTGTCGATGTCGCTCACCAGCTTCTTGCGGGCCTCCAGGCGCTCCACGCTGACGCGTCCGGGCATCTTGAGGTTGCGCACCTGGAAGGCCGCTTCGTTGGGGCTGGCGTCCGGGGCGAACGGGTTGTACGACGCGCCCAAGTAAGCCGCGTTGCCGAAGCTCACCTTGCGCGGCAGGTTCACATAGGCCGGCAAGCCCGGCTCGTTCGCGCCCTTCAGTTTCGCGACCACCGAACCGGTGGAAGGATAGAGGTTGTCGTTCACTTCGATGGTGGCCTGATAGCCGGTCTGCATCCACTGCGAACCCATGCCGTGCCCGGCGTTGGTGTGGTACGCGCTGCGCACCACCGACAGCTTGTCGAACATCGCGGCCTGTCGCGGCAGGTGTTCGCCGATCTGGATGCCGGTGACGTTGGTGGGGATCGGCTTGAACTCGCCGCGCACTTCGGCCGGTGCGTTCGGCTTGAGGTCGTACATGTCGATGTGGGACGGCCCGCCGGCGAGCCATACCAGGATGACCGACTTGCGGTTCGCGGCGCTGCCGGCGGCACGCGCCTTCAGCAGGTTCGGAAGTGTGAGGCCGCCGACGGCGAGCGCGCCGACCTTCAGGAGCGAGCGGCGGTTCAGGGTGAAGTCGAGCATGGGATGGCTCCTTGTTCTTGGGAGGGCGAGGCTCCTGCCGAGCCGTTTGCGAACGGCCTGTTCTTGGGAGCCGAGCCGAACGCCTGTTCTTGGGAGGGC
>JAYUBA010001228.1:0-3609 GCA_043741075.1 Frigoriglobus sp. | reverse complement strand
AACAACTGTTGCCCGGCCTTGATGAGCAACACGAGCAGCACGTCGGTCGCCAGCACCAACAGGCAGCACGCGACCACGCTATCGGTCGCGGCGCGGCCCACGCCCTCCGACCCGTCGCGCGGGTTCATGCCGATAAAGCACCCGGTGACGCCGACGACGAGGCCGAACGCGAGCGTCTTCACCGCGGCCGGAATCACGTCCTCGAGAACCAGTTCGCGCACCGCCGCCGTGTCGAATTTCAGATAACTGGTGGACCCGGTCACCGTCTCCGCGGCGAACCCGCTTCCGAGCGCGGTCGCGGCGATCAACACATGCAGCAGCGGCACGGCCAGCACGCACGCGAGGACACGCGGCCCGACGAGTCGGCGCACCGGCGACACGCCGAGTAGTTCCAGCGCGTCGATCTGCTCGCTGACGCGCATGGACGCGAGTTCCGCGCCGAGGCTCGCGCCGGTGCGGGCCGCGACGATCAACCCCGCGCCGACCGGGGCGAGTTCCAGTAGCACGGCCGCCGCGAGGAACGTGGGCAGGTACTCGACGGCACCCGTGCCGGTGCGCTCGAGTACGTCGCGCGTGTGGAGCCAGATGACGACGCCGAGCGCGAGTCCGGTGACCGCCGCGAGCGGAAGCCCGCCGATCAGCACCGCGTACAGCGGCCGGATCCACTGCCCGGCGCGCGGCACCGCGCGGACGGCCGCGTGTACCGCCCGCATGGCGAACGCCGTCAGCCGGCCGAACCATTCCAGGAGTGCGAGAGCGGTTGACACGTGAGTGACGCGGAGGCTCAAGAGGGGAAAGCGTCGGCGTAAGTGGCGAGGCGCGAGCGAGCGGGTTCGCAGCGGCGGGCGGCCTGTTCGTCGCGGCTGGCTTCGAGGAGCGCGGAGCGGAGCGCGAAGTCGCCGACACCGTGGAGGTCCCAGGCCAGGATCACCGCCGAGGTCGCGGGGTTCAACCCGGCCACCTTCGCCAGCCACAGCACGCCGGCCTCGTGGTCGAACCGGCACGTCTTCGGGTGGTTCCACGCGATGTGCGACGCGAGGCACCCCATCGGCAGCGCGCGGGTGAACGTCCCGTGGATCAGCAGCGGGCTGGCCTTCTCCAGAAGTTCGATGATGCGATTCAGACCGTCGTCGGTGACGTGCGGCAGCCAAGCGGCCCGGAACTCAACCACCGGATCGAGTGTTGACATGGCGACGGCACTCCCCGCGGACGGCCGCGGACACAATCTGAACGGAAGAATGTCTGTAAACGCTTGTGTGCCGGGATGATAGGTCGGATCATCGGCACGGATCGTCTGGGCCGCGAGAGGCGTGATAGCGGCTGCGCCCAGTTGACTCAGGGCATCATAGAAGGTGATTTTCGGGGGTGTCAATAGGCCGGATGAGCCGGGAGATTCGTCCGCTTATCGGAGCGTCTGGGGCGATTCGCGGTTCCGGCGCGGGGGTAAGCAGTTATGGCCGATGGGCGCGACGGATGTCCGCCGAAAATAATTCTCAAGTCATTTCGGATTCGTAGAGGCGACTTCAAGAATCGCTTTAGTCGTTATTACAGTCAGTTGTGTTTTCGTTATGTCACTGGGTGACGCCGAACAACTGAGATTGCAAGGGGAACGCGAATGGTGATCGGCCCGCGCCGTGAAACGCGCGGGGGGAAGGGAGTGACACCGCGTTGTCACTGACAGTGACAACGCGGTGTCACTTGCGCGCGAACGTTACTCCTGGCGCTCGGGCCGCAGCGCCCGCACCTGCGCCCCGGCCTTCCACATCTCGCTGTCGGCGATCTCCTTCAACTCCTTCTCCAACTGCTGCCGGTAGTCGGGCCGGCTGTTGGCGTCCAGCGTGCGCCGCGCCTCCTCGCCCGTGGCGACCGACACGTAGAGTTGCTCGAACACCGGCTTGGACGCGTCCCGGAACGCCTTGAACCAGTCGAGCGCGCCGCGCTGCGCGGTGGTCGAGCAGTTCGCGTACATCCAGTCCATCCCCTTCTCGGCGATCAGCGGGTACAGGCTCTGCGTGGCCTCCTCCACCGTCTCGTTGAACGCTTCGCTCGGCGAGTGGCCGTTCGCGCGGAGCACCTCGTACTGCGCCAGCCATAGCCCGTAGATGGCACCCATCAGCACGCCGCGCTCGCCGGTCAAGTCGGAGATCACTTCCTTCTTGAAGGTGGTCTCGAAGAGGTAGCCGGAGCCGATGGCGATGCCCAGCGCGAGGCACCGCTCGCGGGCGCGGCCGGTCGCGTCCTGGTGGATCGCGAAGCTGCTGTTGATCCCGCGGCCCTCGAGGAAGAGTCGGCGGACGGTGGTGCCGGACCCCTTCGGCGCGCACAGGATCACGTCGATGTCCGGGGGCGGGTTCACGCCGGTCTGGTCGTTGAACACAATCGAGAAGCCGTGCGAGAAGTACAGCGCCTTGCCCTTAGTGAGCAGCGGCTTGATCTTCGGCCACATCTCCTTCTGCCCGGCGTCGGACAGGAGGTACTGGATCACGGTGCCCTTCGCGGCGGCTTCTTCCGGGTCGAACAGCGTGACGCCCGGCTTCCAGCCGTCTTCGAGGCACAGGTCGTAGGCCTTGCCGCCCTTCCGCTGGCCGACGATCACGGTGATGCCGTTGTCGCGCAGGTTGAGCGACTGCCCGCGGCCCTGCACGCCGTAGCCGAGGACCGCGACCACCTCGTCCTTGAGGATGTGCTTCACCTTGTCCGGCGGGTAGTCGGCGCGCTCGATGGCCTGTTCCACGGTGTCGCCGATGCGAATCTCTTTCATGACACTACCTTGTTGGGGGGCGAGTGGATAAGCTCACTGCGGGTGAACCTAGCGGGCACTTCACTCAACGTCAAGAATCTTACCGTCAAGATACTCGATCTCAAAATATCAAATATGGACATGACAGACGCAACCGCGGCGGCCGAGTTGGCCGGGACGGATGACGTGGTGGACCGGCTCATCGGGAAGTGGCGGGAGGCGCGGCCGGACCTGGACCCGTCGCCGCTGGAGGTGGTGGGCCGGGTGATCGTGCTGGCGCAGCACCTGGAGCGGAGCGTGGAAGGGGCGCTGGAGAAGCACAAGCTCACGCTCGGGCAGTTCGACATCCTCGCGACGCTCCGCCGCCACGGGAAGAAGGGCGGCCTGTCCCCCACGCAGCTTTTGGAGAGCGTCGTGCTGTCGAGTGGCGGCATGACGGCCCGGCTCGACGCGCTGGCGTTCGCGGGCTACATCGCCCGCAAGCCGAACCCCGACGACCGGCGGATGGTGGTGATCGAAATGACCTCAAAGGGTCGCCGCGTGATCGAGAACGCGACCAAGACGCGCTTCAAGGAGGCGAAGGACTCGCTCCCGCCGCTGGACGCGAACGAGATGACGACCCTAACCGGGCTGCTCCGGCGGTGGCTGGCACAGGTTGCGGGCTAACTCAACCTGTCGTGCGCGGTTCGTGGCGGTATCGGCCCCGCTCGCGGACCGCGCATACGTGTTCGAGCATCTTCGGCTCGCACGCGCCCAATTGTCGGAAGTTTTGAGACTTCTCGGTGGACGCGACAGGTCTTAACTTGCTGCGCTGATTGATCTTCTCAAGAAATCCAGCCTGTGCCTCTTTGGGGGTTACCACACCAACC
>JAYUBA010001227.1:0-3613 GCA_043741075.1 Frigoriglobus sp. | reverse complement strand
TCGACGCGTTACGAGGGATCCAAAACGAGTTTTTCCCTGCCGGTGGTCCATGCGCCGCCGGCACCGTGCGCCCGCTACGAGGAACGGCACCTTTCGCTGTACATGCAGTGCCCGGCTCGCTATCGCTACGAAGTCATTGAGGCGCTCTACGGCTCCCGGGACGAGTCGCCCTACATCCAGTTCCACCGGTGCGTCTACCTCACCGTGCAGTGGCTCGAAGAGCAACGGGAAAGTGGCCGGCCGGTCGATGGCGCCACCGCGCTCTCACAGCTCTCCGCCAACTGGGCGGAAAAGGGCCCCACCGACCACGCGTTCGAGACCTTCTACCGCGCCGTGGCGGACGCCATGGTCACGGGCATGGCCACGGCCATCGCGGGCGAGACCGCCCAGTACGATCGCCCCGAGTGGTCCGTGCCGGTCGGCGGTCGCCTGGTGCTCGTGAGCCCTGACCGCGTGGTGCGGACCGGAGACGATGTCGTTCACGTGCAACGGATCCGCACCGGCCGCGAGACCAAGTCCGAATCCGAGCGGCCGATCTATGCGCTGCTGCGTCAGGGGGCCCAGACCCACTACGCCGGAAAACGCGTCGTCGTCGAAACGTTTTACCTCTCGACCGGGAAGCGGGTGACGGTCGCGCCCGGTGATGACGAATCGCTGCTCGCCCAGTACGCCGCCGCAATAGCCGGCATCGAAGAGGGCAACTTCGCCCCGAAGCCGAACCCCCGGGTCTGTCCCAAGTGCCAGTGCTACTTTGTGTGCCAGGGGTAGGCGTATTCCCACTTCCGCCAAATCGCCCCCCGCATCGCTTTCTCTTTGTCGGGACCGAGTGTTCCACACAAGGAGAATCAGATGTCGAAAGTCATTGTGTTCATTCAGGTGCACGGCACGCCGGGCGTGCTCGAAGCGGAGTTGTCCGCCGCAACCACTCTGGGCGAGCTTCAGGACGCACTTGCCGCCGCGGGCGTGGCGCTCGATGCCGAAACCCTCATCTTCATCGACGAGGCGGGAGACCACATCGGTGGCGACCGCAACGACCCGGTCCACGGGGTGAAGCACGGCTGCCGCATCCACGTCAGCCGGTGCAAGCGCATCAAGACAACGGCGCACTACATGGAGAAGACTGCCGAACGCGACTTCCCGCCCGGCACCCGCGTCCGCGCTGTGAAGGAATGGGCCGTCCACAAGTTCGAACTGAATCCCAAGGACGCCGCCGAGCACGTCCTGCAGTTGTGCAAGTCCAACGACCGCCCGTCGAGCGATACGCCGCTGCACCAACTGGTCGGCGGCCACCACCACGACGGCCTCGGCTGCGGCGTGTGCTTCGATCTCGTACCCGACAAGCGCGTGGAGGGGTGACATGGCCGCACCCCTCCCGCCGGATCGTGTTCTCCTCGAACTGGATCTCGTCGCGCCGGAATTCCGGTGTGGTGTCATCGACGGGCGCTGGCGTCACGTGGCGACCGCCTGGCCCCACGTGACCCTCGCCGTCTCGGCACCCCCGCGCCCGAAGGCACCGGCTGAGTTCGGCTTCCGCTTCGAGTGCTCGGGGTACCGTGTAACGCCGGTCACGGGGCAGCCGTGGGATCTGGAAGCGAACACACCGCTGCCGGCCGCCCGTTGGCCAACCGGCCCCTCCATCGTCGCCTCGGTGTTCCGACCCGGCTGGAAGCAAGGCGTGTGCCTGTACCTGCCCTGCGACCGGCTCGCCATCGAGGGGCACGAAAAATGGCCCGCCGAACACCCGAGCCGGCTGTGGCAACCCGCCCGCGGCATCATCTGTTACCTGGAGCAGGTCTATGAGCTTTTCAATCAAAGCGATTATTCGGGCGTGGTGGGCCCCTGACCATCGCGTGAGTTGCCGGTCCCGCCTCTGGAAGCGACTCGTCGCGGAGCTCGAACGGCGCGGCGGGCGCGAGCACGAAGCGGGCGCCTTTCTGCTCGGGACCGGGCGGCGCGGGCGGTTCGAGGTTCGCGATGCGATCTTTTACGACGAACTGGACCCGAACGCGTACGCCACCGGCGTTTGCGTCCTTCACGGCGACGCGTTTGCCAAACTGTGGGAACTCTGCCGGGAGAAGAAGCTAACCGTCGTGGCCGACGTCCACACGCATCCCGGGGCCGCCATTCAGAGCCCGACGGACAAGGTCAACCCCATGGTCGCCCGCGCCGGCCACGTGGCCGTCATCGTGCCGAACTACGCCTCGTGGCCGATCCTGCCGGAACATCTCGGCGTGTACGAGTACCGCGGCCAGCACCAGTGGATCGATCATTCCGCCAAGCAATCAAATGGCTTCTTCTACACCGGCTTCTGGAGCTAACAGCCATGCCATCCACGATCGATCACACGACTCTGCACCGCACCGCCAAATACTTCATGGACACCGGGCGGGCCGGGTCGCCCGAGGCGGCCGTCGAGTTGCTCCAGACGTTCGGGCTGACCGTCCGTGCCGGCGCGGAGGTCGCGCACTCGGCCGGCCACCAGACGGCGCTGCTCACGCTGGTCAACGTCGCGAGCAGAACGTTCCTCGGCGGCGTCGAGGTCGTGGGGCTCCCGGATGTCCCGACTGCATCCGCCCTCGCGCCGAACCGCTCGCTCAAAGACGCCGTGAAGCAGTTCGGCGGCAGACCCGTCACACACCCGTCATCCAATTGGCCGTGTGCCGTCATCGGCACAACAGGCCCCGTCACCCACACACACCGGGCGCCGGCCTGGAGATTGACCTGGGAGGGCTGGCGTGGCGGTGTGATACCGCTGCGCGAGAACGCCCGACTCGTGGAAGACGACATTCTCGCCATCGCCCCGGCGCTCGCCGCGGCCGCCTGTGTGGCAGAGGCCTTCGCGTTCCACGCCGGCGACCACCCGATGGCGGGACGCAGATCGAGCGGCATGTCACTGTGGCGGCTTGGAGCAGAATGGCAGTGCTCCGATGCGACCGAACCACGCGTGGCGTACCTGCCGTCGCGCCTCTGGATCATCGGGCTTGGCAACCTCGGTCAGGCGTATGCTTGGCTGCTCGGCTGCCTGCCGTATCCGGCGAGCGACCCGCCCCTGCTCGTCCTTCAGGATTTCGACACTATCACGCCCGCGAACGAAAGCACGTCGTTGCTAACGACTCCGCGCGACGTCCACCGCAAGAAGGCCCGCGTCGTGGCCGACTGGCTGGAGGCGTGTGGGTTCGACACGGTCATCGAGGAGCGGCGCTTCGGGCCCCGAACGCAGCGAGCGAGCGAAGAACCCGGTGCCGCACTCTGCGGGGTCGATAACGCCCTGGCACGGGCGGCGCTGGAGCAGGCCGGCTTCGGATTAATTGTCGAGTCCGGACTCGGCGCCGGACCACAGGGATTCCGATCCATCGCCATGCACACGTTCCCGGCTTCGCGCGCCGCGGCCGACATCTGGTCGGCGCCGGGCGGATCGACGGCGGCTGTGGAACACCTACCGGCATACGAATCTCTCCGACGCGACGGCATGGACCGGTGCGGCCTCGCTCAACTCGCGTCGCGGACCGTGGCCGTTCCGTTCGTGGGGTTGACCGCCGGCTGTCTCGTCATCTCAGAACTGCTCCGGCGACTGCACGGCGGCCCCGCGACCGAGTTGGCTTCTCTCTCGATG
>JAYUBA010001226.1:0-3626 GCA_043741075.1 Frigoriglobus sp. | reverse complement strand
CCGCGTGCCCTTCACAACGCACGCGGGCCGCGTACACCACGAGGGAGTTCGGCCACTATTCGCCGGCACCGTCGAACAGCGGGCGGATGACGTGGCCGCGGTTGAGTTGCACCGGGCGGCCGAGGCGGTCGGTCGCCTCCGCGTGCGGGTCGATGCCCAGCACCGAGTACACGGTCGCGCCGATGTCGTCGGGCGAGTACGGCGTGGTCGCCGGGTACGCGGCCGTCTTGTCGCTCTTGCCGACCACCTGCCCGCCGCGGACGCCGGCACCCGCGAACAGCCCGCAGAAGCACGGCGCCCAATGCTCGCGGCCGGCGCTCTTGTTGATCTTCGGCTCGCGCCCGAACTCGCCAAGCATCATCACCATCGTGTCTTCCAGCAGCCCGCGTTCGCTCATGTCGTCGAGCAGCGCGGACACGCCGCTATCGAGCGGCGGGAGCAGGTCCTTCTTCATCCGCTTGAACAGGTCGCCGTGGCTGTCCCAGTTCTGCACGCGGCCCATGTTCGCCTGAACCACCGGCACCCCGGCTTCGATCAAGCGCCGCGCGAGCAGGCACGACTGGCCGAACGCGTGCCGGCCGTAGCGGTCGCGGACGGCCACCGGTTCCTGGTCGATGTCGAACGCCTTCGCCACCTTACCGGAGGTCAGCACCGCGACCGCCTGGTGCTGCTGGTCGCTGAGCTTCTTGGTTTCGGCCGCGTCCGCGAGCCACTTCTGGTGCCCGTTCACCGCGTTCAGCAGCGCCACGCGGTCCCGCATCTGGACGACATCCATGCCGGGCGCGGGGCGGAGGTTCTCGACCTGGAAGTCGGCCGCGTTGGGATCCTTTCGGATCTGCATGATGTCGTGCCGCGGCCCCAGGAACCCGGCGTGCTGGCCGGGCCACAGCAATGGGCCTTCCATCAGGTACGTCGGCAGGTTGACGCCGCCGGGCGTGCCCTCGGGCGGCTTGCGGAAGTAGCTGAGGCCGGCGGCGTAATTGGGGAAGTCGTCGCGGGACGCGATCTTGTCGAAGAAGGCCCCCGGCTGCGTGTGGCCGGTGAGGACGTGGTGCGTGGCGACGAGGTGGTTGTTGTCGCGGTGGGCGAGCGAGCGGACCACAGAGTAAATGTGCGACCGGGCGGCGAGCTTCGGGATGTACTCGGACGCGAGCAGGCCGGGCGTTTTGGTGGCGATGTGCTTGTATTCGCCGCGAATCTCCGGCGGCGCGTCCGGCTTCGGGTCGAACGTTTCGAGGTGGCTCGCGGCCCCGGTGAGGAACACGATCAGCAGCGACTTCGGCTTCTTACCCGACGACAGCGACGGCTGGTCTTTCGACGCGGCGCGGGCGAACGACGACATGCCCAGGCCGAGCAGCCCGGAGTAGCCGACCTGAAGGAGTTCGCGGCGGTTGACGCCGATGGTGTGGCGGTGAGGAAAAGACAAGGCTACACCTCGGAAGCGCGGAGGCACTGGCGGGATAATTCTATTAGAGCATCCCGGCGCGCCGGGGCAAGTGCGTTCCCAGGTATCGGAGTGGGAACACATCGCGGCTGCACGAGCGCGTCAGAGACGGTCTTGCCAGTCGGCGGGGTCGCGGGAGGTGTGGAAGACGGACAGGATGACGACGGCATCGCCGTCTTCGCGGTAGTAGACGCAGTCCGGGAACCCGGAGACGACCGCCTTCCGCGCGTCGTCGAGCGCGATGGCGTGCATCTTCGGGTTCTTCGCGACGCGTTCGAGTACCGCGTTCACCGCGAGGGTGAACCGGGTTCCGAGACCGCCTTGCCGGTCCTCGTACCAGTCCGCGTCCGCGTCGAACTCCGCGCGGGCTTCGGGGAGGAAGACGAGGTGATGGCTCATTTCTGGAACCGGGCCAGCGCGTCGGCTTTGATCTGCTCCCACGGAATGACGTTCGCGGGGTTCGCCTTATTCGCTGCGATACGCCGCTCGAGTTCCGTCCGTTGGGCGGCCGAGAGCGGTTGCTGCTCGTGTTCTTCGGCAATGCTGTCCAGAATGTCCTGAACCAGCAGAACCCGGTCTTCGAGCGACAGGCGGTCGAGGCCCAGGGTTTTCATCCGCTCGGACATGCCCAATCCTCTGAGGTGATGATTTCACCACAATAACCCGGCCGCGGACGTTCAACAACGCCATGTACTTACTTCACCGGCTTCGCATAATCCCCGCGCATGAAGCCGCTGTCCGTCGGCGGGGCGTAGCGGATGTCGAGGTCGGGCGTTTCCAGCCGCTTGGAACCGTTCACGCGCGATTCGAGCGCGTAGTCGAGGATGCCGCCGGTGAGTAGCGTCCGCTCGACGGGGTAGGGCGGCCTGCCGGTCGCGAAGAACGTCTCGACGTGCGACGCGAGCGCTTCCAGGAACGCCGCGCCCGGAGGCGGCGGGAGCCAGAAGAGGCACGACTGCGGCTTCTTCTCGCCCTCCACGCGGGCCGCGAACGTGTCGTCCGCGACGTGCCCGTCCAGTTGCAGCACGGTCGCCTTCAGCCCGTCGGCGTACTCGACGAGGAACGCGATCGGCCCTTTCACGAAGTTGCCCCACGCCGCCGGCCGCGGGAACCGGCGGCAGTTCGCGCGGATGTCGCCGGCGTTGCGCGACACGCTCCGGCCGAGCGCGTGTTCGAGCAACTCCCACGACCACAGCCCGTCGTCGCCGGCCTTCCACACCGCGTCGCCCTGGAGGCACGTCACCGCCTTCACGCCCTGCTTCGCCGGCTCCGGGTCGGCGTTCGTGAAGCGGCGTTCGGCCATGCACTGCAGCGCTTCGAGCGCGTGAATGCCGTAGATTTCGAGTTCGCCGCGCGACGCGACTAGCGCTTCTGTGATCTTCGTGCCGAGTTTGAACTCCAGTTCCGGCCGCCGCCACGTCACCGGGAGCGACGACCCGGCCATGAGCGGGAACCCGGCCTTCTTCGCGGTCGCGACCATCTCCGCGGCCTTCTTGCGGTCGTAGCTGAGGTGCTTGTCGCAGAACACCGGCACGCTCTTGCCGGTCTTCTCGAACACGGCCGCGATCTTCTGGAAGTAGTCGTGCCGCGGGTACAGCTTCTGGCCCTTCGCGTTGTACGGGTAGTCGCCGTGTTCGCCGATCAGCAGCATGCCGTCCACCGCGAGCTTGCCGGTGCCCATCGTGAGCGCGTCCTCGATCGTCTCCGACAGGCGGAAGCTGTGTTCCTTCGCGAGTTCGCGGCTGAGGTCGTTTGCCTTCACCTGCTCGACGAACGCGGAGGCGATGCCGAAGTCCGGGAAGTGGTGCTCGTCGCCCTTCATGTAGCCGTCGAGGAACCGGCCGGCGATGTGGTACGCGTGCGAGAGGTAGTGGTAGGTCGTGGTGACGAGCGCGACCTTCTTCGCGGCCGGCTTCGCGCGCTTCGGTGGCTTCGTGCGCGGGGTTTCCTCCGCCCGGAGCGGGGGGCGTAAGCCCCCTGTGGTGAGCGCAGCGGAGGCGGCGAGGAACGAGCGGCGGTCGAGCGGTGGCATGGCGGAACCCTCGTGGCGGTTCGCCTGAGTGTATCCGCCGCGTTGGGGAAGGTGAATGAAATGGAAGGAGTAGATGTGGAAATCGGGCGAACCGCGAGTGGTTTGTATTGCCCTCTCCCCTTGCGGGAGAGGGTGGCGAGGCTTTGCGAG
>JAYUBA010001225.1:0-3628 GCA_043741075.1 Frigoriglobus sp. | reverse complement strand
CCTCGCCGACCTCCCCCTCAAGGGGGGAGGTCAAAAGCAATGCGATCCTTCCCATGTCCGCGTTCGAGCGCGCACTCATCCTGACCGGCCCGACCGCGTGCGGCAAGACCGCGCTCGCGCTCGACCTTGCGGAGCGCGTCGGCGGCGAGATCGTCGCGCTCGACTCCATGACCGTCTACCGTGGCATGAACATCGGCACCGCGAAGCCCACCGCCGCCGACCGCGCCCGCGTGCCACACCACCTGATCGACGTACTCGACCCGTGGGAATCGCTCACGGTCGCGTGGTGGCTGGCCCAAGCGGAGGCCGCGTGTGCGGACATCACCGCGCGGGGGAAGCGGCCGATCTTCGTGGGCGGCACCCCGTTCTACCTGAAGGCGCTGTTGCACGGCCTGTTCGACGGCCCGCCCGCGGACGCGGACATTCGCCGCGCGCTCGAAGCGGACGCCGCGCGCGACGGGAACGCGGCGGTCCACGCCCGGCTCGCGGCGGTCGATCCGAAGACCGCGACCCGCCTCCACCCGAACGACGTGCGCCGCGTGGTCCGCGCGCTCGAAGTCCACGCGCTCACCGGCAAGCCGATCTCCGACTGGCAGCAGACGTGGGACACGCCGTCGTTCGCGTGGACCGCGAAACCGCAAGCGGCGCAAGTTCCGGCGGCGGTGTTGGAACTGCCCCGCGACCGGCTTTATGATCGCATCAACCGCCGCGTCGAGGGGATGTTGGAAGGCGGGTGGCTGGACGAAGTGCGCACGCTGCGAGAGTTGCCGCGCCCGCTGAGCCGCGAGGCGCGTCAGGCGCTCGGGTACCGCGAACTGCTCGAATACCTGGAGACCGGCGGGGACTGGCACGCGACGGGCGAATTGATCCGCACGCGCACGCGTCAGTTCGCGAAGCGGCAGCTCACGTGGTACCGGCACCTGCCCGCGCTGGTGCCGGTACACGCGGACGCACCGAACGCCGCCGAGCGGGTGCGGGCGGCGTGGGGCGCGTGAGATGGGATCGGGTGGGTTCGGTACGGCAGCGTGCGCTTCTACTTTTTGGCCCTCTCCCCTTGCGGGAGAGGGCAAGAGAAGGCGGCTGCCTACGCACCCACAGGTTCGCGTCACTCCTTCGCGCGGCCGGTCAGCCCCTTCGTCCGGCGGACCAGTTCCACGAACTCCGCACGGTGGCCGTTCGGGTCGAAGCCGCCCGCGCCGGCCGCACGCTCGATCACGGCGTCGAAGCTCGCGTCGGCTTTGTACGGCGAGTCGCGGAGCAGCAGCCCGAACTCGGCCACCGCCGCCGCGAACCGGAAGTCTTCAGTGCCTCGCGCCGCGCCCGCGCCCTTCAGCACCGCGGCCAGTTCCTTGCTCGCCTCTCCGTCGGGGTGTTTGTACCGCATCTTCACCGTGAGCCATTCGTCCGCGCTGCCGGCGGTCTTCGCGGGCGATTGGTACTTCAGAGCGTCCACCGCGGGCAGGTCGATTAGAACGCCGGCCGGCACGATCTCGTACAGCGCGGTGACCGTAAGCCCGCTGCCGATGTCGCCCGCGTCCTTCGCGTCGTTCCTGAAGTCTTCCTGCTTCAGCAGCCGGTTTTCGTACCCGATGAGCCGGTAGGCGGTCACCTTTGCCGGATTGAAATCGACCTGGAACTTCACGTCCTTCGCGACGCACACGAGCGCCCCGCCCTGCTCCACGAACACCTTCCGGGCCTCGCCGATGGAGTCGATGTAGGCGTAGTGGCCGTTGCCGTGGTTCGCGAGCGTTTCGAGCGCCTGGTTCTTCAGGTTGCCCATACCGAACCCGAGTACGGTGAGGAACACGCGGCCCGCCCGCTCCTTCTCGATGAGTTGCTTCAGGTCGCTCTCGTTGTGAACTCCGACGTTGAAGTCGCCGTCGGTGCAGAGGATGACGCGGTTCGCGCCGCCTTCGATGAACGTGCGGCGGGCCATCTCGTAGGCGAGTTGGATGCCGCCCTCGCCGTTCGTGCCGCCGTTGGCGTGCAGGCTGTTGACCACGTCGCGGATGGCGCGCTTGCGGTCGCCGGGGGTGGGCGTGAGCTTCAGCCCGGCCTCGCCGGCGTAGGTGACGATGGTCACGCGGTCCTTCGCGGTGAGCTGGTCGATGAGCAGGTTGAGCGACTGCTTGACGAGCGGCAGCCGGTTGGGTTCGGCCATCGAGCCGGAGGTGTCGATGAGGAACACGAGGTTGCGGGCGGGCATCTCGGAGCCTTCGAGCGACTTCGCCTTCACGCCGATCCGCGCGAGCTTGTGCTCCGGCTGCCACGGGCACGGGGCGATGTCCACGTTCAGCGACACCGGGTTGTCACCGGTCGGCGCCGGGTAGCGGTACGGGAAGTAGTTGACCAGCTCCGCGAGCAGCACCGCGTCCTTCGGCGGCAGCTTATTCTGCTGGGTGATGAACCGGCGGACGTTGGAGTACGACGCGGTGTTCACGTCGGCGGAGAACGTCGAGCGCGGCTCGACGAGCGGCGAGCGGAACTCGTTCTCCACGATCGCGCCGTAGTCTTCCGCGTTCTGCTTGTTGAACTCGCCGGCGGCCGGCGCTTCGCCCCCGCCGCGCTTGAACCCGGTCGTGCCACCACCGCCGCAGCCGGTGAGGCCGAGGCACAGCGCGCCGGCGACGAGGCCTAGCGCGACCGTGTGTGCGTACCGCTTCCGCCGCCCGTTCGGGCTGATCTGGGACATGACGTTCTCCGGACCGAGTGCTGGGGGAAACCGCGGGCAGCGAAGCCTTGGTCTACTTGTGGTGCAGGCGTCCCGCCTGCTCTTGGCGATGCAGGCCAGAGGCCCGCACCACAAGAAGAGGGCAAACCCGCCGACCGGCGGCTTCGTGGGAAATCGCTTCGCGACTTGCTGGAGAAATGACCCCGCGGCGGGCGGTTTATTCCCGTCGGACATCGGCGCGGACCGGGTGCCGCGGTAGAATCCGAGGGAGGAGGATCACATGCCGTCCCCGTTCCCCGGAATGAACCCATACCTCGAGCGTGCGAGCGTGTGGGAATCGTTCCACCCGAACCTCATCTCGGCCGCGCACTTTCACATCGCCGCGCAGGTGCTCCCGCGCTACATCGTGCAAGTGGAGACGCGCCTTTATATTCACGAGCCGTCCGCCGAACGGCGCTTTCGCGGTGCCAGCGATCTGGCGTTGAAGCCCCGGCCCGGTGTGTCCCCCGCGGCCGGAGGGACGGCGACGGTCGCGCCCGCGTACGTCACCATCGGCGACGCCGTTGACACGGAAAAGGTTCACTACCTCGTGATTCGCGACCGCGAGGGGCGCGACCTGGTCACGGTTGTTGAACTGCTCAGCCCGGCGAACAAGTACGCCGGACCGGACCGCGAACAGTACCTCGGCAAGCGGAACGAGGTCCTCCGCTCGCGCGCCCACCTCGTCGAAATCGACTTGCTCCGCGGCGGACCGCGGATGCCGCCCGACGACCTGCCGACGTGCGACTACTGCGCGGTCGTCAGCCGGGTGGAGGAGCGCCCGCGCGCCGGGGTGTGGCCGTGGCGGCTCCGCGACCCGATCCCCGCGATCCCGATCCCGTTGCGGGCCGGCGACCCCGATGCCGCGCTCGACCTCAAGGCCGTGATCGATCAACCGTACGACGGCGGCGGGTACCA
>JAYUBA010001224.1:0-3637 GCA_043741075.1 Frigoriglobus sp. | reverse complement strand
CAGGACACAAGGCGAACCCGGAGCGTCAGCGACGGGGTGACCGCTCATACGTGCTCGATCACGTCCTTCGGGTCGAACCGCACCTTGGCGAGCGCCGCGTTCTTATCGTCGGCCGCGCGGTAGCCGGCGGTGGCGATCACCACCGACCCCAGACGCTTCTCCTTCAGGCCGAGGATCTCGTCGTACTTGTCGGCCTGGAAGCCCTCCATCGGGCACGCGTCCACGCCCATCAGCGCGGCGGCGGAAAGGAACACGCCGAGCGCGATGTACGTCTGCCGCGCGGCCCACCGGTGCGCCTGCGCCGCGTCCATTCGGGAGAGCGAGCCGAGCATCATCTGCTTGAAGCCCTCCAAGCTCTCGACGGTCGCGCCGCGTACCTCCGCGGTGCGGGCGACGTGCGCGTCCACGTCGGCCGGCGTGGGCGGGTTCTTCGCGGCGAACACGACGAGGTGCGACGCGTCCAGAATCTGCGGCTGGTTGTACGACACCGGGTGCAACGTCTTCCGCACCCCTGGGTCGGTGACGACGACGAACGTCCACGGCTGGAGGCCGTAGGACGACGGCGCGAGGACCGCGGCCCGTTCGAGTTGTGCCCACAGGTCCGGGGCGATCTTCTTCGCGGGGTCAAACTTCTTGGTCGCGTAGCGCCAGTCGAGCTGCGCGAGAACGGTGTCGGGCGAAACGGACATGAGCGAGACCCCGTGAGTGCGGCGGCATGACTTCGCTGTTATACCACCTCTGTCGGGCGCCCTTTCGGATACCGAACCCGGATGGCGGTGACGATCCGGGGTGTGGTAGAGTGATAGCGAAACAGGAGGAATGACATGAGTACGGCGGTCGCGGACGAACGGCTGACGGTGGCCGAATTCCTGAAGAAGTACGGGCACTGCTCCGGCGTCGAACTCGTCCGCGGGCGGGTGGTGTGGGCCGGGCGGGCGCGCCCGGCCGGCGGAGGGTTCCAGATGCCCGAGTTCAAACACGGCGTCGTGTGCCAGCGCGCGGCACGGGCGGTTTCCGACTTCGTGGACGCGAACAAACTCGGGTGGGTGGCGATTAACGACACGTTCGTTACCGTCGATGAAGAGAGCGACACCGTGCGCGGTGCGGACGTACTCTACGTCAGTTACGCACGCGTGCCGCAAGGACCGATCCCCGAAGACCTCAAAGTCCCGCCCGAATTGGTCGTCGAGGTCCGCTCCCCGACCGACCGGTGGGGCCAGTTGTTCGGCAAGGTCAGCGAATACCTCGGCGCGGGCGTCGTGGTGGTGATCGTTGACCCGAACACCGAAACCGTTTCGGTCTACCGCGACGACGGGCGGCAGCAGATCCTCACGACCACCGACGAGTTGACCCTCCCCGACGTGCTGCCGGGGTTCGCCGTGCCGGTCGCGCGGTTCTTCGAGTGACACCGCGCCGCCAATTGCCCGGAGCCGTCACCGAGGATCACCGATGTCCACCGCGACCGTTATCCCGCCGCCCGCGCCGCAAGTTCAGCCGCCTGCCGCGCGCATGACCGCGGAGGAGTTCGGCATCAAGCATTCGGGCGACCACGTCGAGTACATCGACGGCGAAGTCAAGGAGGTTCTCATGGCCGGAAGCAAACACGGGAAGGTGTGCTACCGGATCGCCGCTGCGCTCGGGCAAGTCGTGGACCCGAACGACCTCGGCCACATCTTCATCAACGACACGTTCGTGAAGGTGCCGACCAAGGACGACCCGGAGCGCGTGTACGGCGCCGATGTCTGCTACGTCTCGTACACGCGGCTCGCGAAGGACGCCGAGATTCCCGCCGGCGTTATCCCGATGACGCCCGACCTCGTCATCGAAGTCCGCTCCCCGTCCGACACCTGGAGCAACGTCATCGGGAAGATGTTGGACTATATCCGCGCGGGCGTGCCGGTCGTCGTGATCCTCGATCCCAAGACGCGATCGGCGTCGGTGTTCCGCAACCAGGACCGCCAAGACATCTTCGAGGCCGACGAAATCCTGACTGTCCCCGATGTGCTGCCGGGGTTCGCCGTGTCGGTCGCGTCGCTCTTCGTCTGACCACTTCTCCGCTCGTCTGCGGCCGTCCACCGAACTACCGCGGGGAACTACCCCGGCGCGCCGGCCGTGCTTACACGCGCCGCCGGAACTTCTCGAACCGAGTTCGCTACGGTGATTGCAACCCGCGGTCCGCCGCGGTACCTTCTTTTCCACACACGCGACCCGGGGGAGCCGCAGTCATGCCCGACCTCGAAAACGGCCAGACCTACGAGATGCAAGGGTCCGGCAAGAACCCGTACAAGATCAAGAACGTCGGCGGGGTGTACTCCTGCACCTGCCCGGCGTGGTGCAACCAGTCGCTGCCGAGCAACGCGCGGACGTGCAAGCACGTCCGCAAGCTCCGCGGCGACGCGGCCGAGGAGCTGCGCCTCGCGACCGCCGGGCCGCTCAAGCCGCTCAAGCCCGAAGGCGCGGAGGACGTGAAAGAACTGCCGATCCTGCTCGCGCACGTGTGGACCGACGAACACGACCCGACCGGCTGGTGGATGAGCGAGAAGCTCGACGGCGTGCGCGCGTACTGGGACGGGAAGCAGTTCCTGTCGCGCCGGAACAACGTCTACCACGCCCCGGACTGGTTCCTCGCGGGGCTGCCGAACCACCCGCTCGACGGCGAACTGTGGTTCGCGCGCAAGCAGTTCGACCGCGCCAGCGAGATCGTCCGCAGCCAGGGCACACCGGACCGCTGGAAGGACATCAAGTATCTTGTGTTCGACGCGCCCGACGCAAGCGGCCCGTTTGAGGACCGGATGAAGTTCCTGCGGGACGGCTCCGGCGGGTGGAAGAACCCGTTCACCGCGCTCCACGACCACACGACCTGCGACGGGCTGGATCACCTGTTCGCGGAACTGGACCGCGTCGTCGCCCTCGGCGGCGAAGGGCTGATGCTCCGCAAGCCCCGATCGAATTACGAGCGCGCGCGCTCCTCCACGCTGCTCAAGGTGAAGAAGTTCCTCGACACCGAAGTGACGGTGACGGCTTACGAAGCGGGCAAGGGGCGGCACAAGGGGCGGGTGGGCGCGCTGTGGGTGAAACTCGGCACCGGCGTCGAGTGCAAGGTCGGCACCGGGCTGAAGGACAAGGACCGCGACAACCCGCCCGCGGTGGGAAGCGTCATCACCGTGAAGTACCAGGAGAAGACGCCGGACGGTCTGCTGCGGTTCCCGGTGTACGTCGGCCCGCGGCCCGACGGCAACCCGCGCGAAGTCCCGCCGACGCGGAAGAAGGAAGTGGTCGCCGCGGTCGCGGCAATCGCGAAGACGGTCGAGATCGAACCCGTTCCTATCCCTGTTTCCGATGGAGGATCGACGATGGCTGCGACTCCCAAACGGTATTTCGAGTTCGTGGACGGCTCGTCCAACAAGTTCTGGGAGGTGTGGATGGACGGCACCGACGTGACGACCAACTGGGGCAAGATCGGCACCGCCGGTCAGACGAAGGCGAAGGCGTTCGCGGACGCGGCGAAGGCGCAGAAGGAGTACGACAAGCTGGTCGCGGAGAAGACCGGCAAGGGGTACACCGAGAAGAAGCGCCCGGCGTGACGCGTGAGTGCCCCTTAGAACGTGGCGAGCGGCACCCGTGAGGGTGCCGGTAG
>JAYUBA010001223.1:0-11659 GCA_043741075.1 Frigoriglobus sp. | reverse complement strand
CTCAACTTCTCCTCTGTCTTGATCTGCGTCATTCTGCGTTATCTGCGGCTCTTCTTCTTGTGGCCGTTCTTCTTCTGAGGCTTTCATGGCTGGCCAATACGACCTCGTGGTGATCGGCGGCGGGCCGGGCGGGTACACGGCGGCGATCCGGGCGGCGCAACTCGGCCTCAAGACCGCGTGCGTCGAGAAGCGCCCGAACAAGGCGCTCGGCGGCACCTGCCTCAACGTCGGGTGCATTCCGAGTAAGGCGCTGCTCGATTCGTCCGAGATGTACGAAGCCACGATGCACAAGCTGGCGCGGCACGGCATCAAGGTCGGGAGCGTGGCGCTCGACCTGCCCACGATGCTCGCCCGCAAGGACAAAGTGGTCGGCGAACTCACCGGCGGCGTCGGCTACCTGTTCAAGAAGTACGGCGTCACGCCCGTGTTCGGCTCCGCAAAGTTGCTCGCGGGCAACAAGGTGGAGGTGACCGCCGCGGACGGCAAGACGAGCGAGCTAGAAGCGAAGAACGTGCTGCTCGCAACCGGCAGCGAGAGTACCGAACTGCCGTTCATGAAGTTCGACGGCAAGTACATCGTCAGTTCCACGGAGGCGTTGAACTTCAACCCGGTGCCGAAGCATCTCATCGTCGTCGGCGGCGGATATATCGGACTGGAATTAGGTTCCGTATGGAAGCGGCTCGGCTCGAAAGTTACGGTGTTAGAGTTCCTACCGCGCATTCTCGCGATCTGTGATGAAGAGATCGCCGGCGAAGTTCACAAGTTGCTCGTGAAGCAGGGCTTCGAGATTCACGTCGATACGAAGGTGACCGGCGCGACGGTGAAGGGCGACACGGTCACGGTCACGGCGCAAGCGAAGGACGGCAAGGCGGTGAGCGTGCAGGGCGACCGCGTGCTGGTCGCGGTCGGCCGGCGGCCGTACACGAGTGGCTTGGGCCTGGACGATGTCGGCGTGAAGACCGACGCGAAGTCCGGCCGCATCGACGTGAACGAGCACTTCCAAACGTCGGTGCCGGGCGTCTACGCGATCGGCGACCTCATCGCCGGGCCGATGCTCGCGCACAAGGCGAGCGAGGAGGGCGTGGTGTTCGCGGAAACGCTCGCCGGCATGAAGCCGCACATGAACTACGACGCGATCCCGTCTGTCATCTACATCTGGCCTGAAGTCGCAAGCGTCGGCTTAACTGAGGAGCAGGTGAGGGAGACGGGGACCGAGTACCGCGTGGGGAAGTTCAAGTTCAGCGCGACCGGCCGGGCGAAGGCGATGGACGAGCAGGACGGGTTCGTGAAGGTGCTGGCCGACGCGAAGACGGACCGCGTGCTGGGCGTCCACATCCTCGGCCCGCGGGCGTCGGACCTGATCGCCGAGTGCGTGACGATCATGGAGTACAAAGGCAGCGCCGAGGACATCGCCCGCTGCACGCACGCCCACCCGACGCTGAGCGAGGCGGTCGGCGAGGCGGCCCGCATGGCGTGGAGCGGCAAGCCGTTGAACTCGTGAGGGCGTGGCCATGACGGAAGCGGAGTGGCTGATGAGTACAGACCCTTCCGAAATGTTGTGGTCACTCCGCTCGGGGTCGAGTGAACGCAAACAGCGCCTATTTGCGGTCGCGTGCTGTCATCGTGTGTGGGATTCGCTTGTCGAGGATCTATGCCGCAATGCGGTGGAGGTTGCTGAGCGTCTGGCCGATGGGAACGCTACCTTGGAAGAGTGGCATGACGTAATGCTACCTGCTGCAAAGACGGGCTGGGATGAAGAGGGGAACAATATACTCGCCGCTCCGGCTGCGGCGGCATGTCGTTCAGGTCTCGGGTACGACGCAGACATTCCGGCCGCCATCATCACCACCTTCAGCCCTCATCGAGACGAAGCAGGCCTTCAAGCCGCGCTTGTCCGGTGCATCTTCGGCAACCCCTTCCGGCCGGTCGCGTTCAATCCCGCGTGGCGCACGTCGGATGTCGTCGCGCTGGCGCGGGGCATCTACGACGACCGCGCGTTCGACCGGATGCCGATCCTCGCGGACGCGCTTCAGGACGCCGGGTGCGACAACGACGACATCCTGAACCACTGCCGCGACACCAACACACCGCACGCCCGCGGGTGTTGGGTCGTCGATCTGGTGCTGGGGAAGGCGTAACCGATCTTCAGGACCGAAGGTCCGGCCTTCCTCAGCCCAGGCCAACGGCCTGGGTAACCGGGTAGCGCGGCCCTACAGGCCGCGACGCCATCACCGCCACGAACCCAGGCCGGTGGCCTGGGCTGAGGGAGAGCGGTCCTTCGGACCTCCAGAAAAGGCACTCGATGCGCCCGACCGAGCTGTTCCGCTTCTGCCCGCGCTGCGGTGCGCCGCGTGCGGCGGAGAACGTCGGGCACACGCCGCTACGGTGCGCCGCGTGCGGGTTCACCTTCTACTTCAACCCCACCGTCGCCGCGGCGGCGTTCATCTTCGACCCGCACGGCCGCGTGCTGCTCATCCGCCGCGCGAAAGACCCCAGCGCCGGGAAGTTCGGCGTGCCCGGCGGGTTCATCGACTTCGGCGAATCGGCCGAAGACGGCATGCGCCGCGAGGTGCGCGAGGAGGTCGGGCTGGAAGTCGAGCGCGTGCGGTTCCTCGTGTCGTTCCCGAACCTGTACCACTACCGCGAGGTCGTCTACCCGGTGGTCGATCTGTACTTCGCGGCCGACGCGGTACGCCCGGAGACGGCGCGGGCGCTCGACGGGGTCGCCGGCGTCGAGTGGCGGCTCCCGGCGGACGTCCCGGACGCGGAACTCGCGTTCGATTCGATGCGGGTGGCCTTGGGCGTCGTCCTGAAGGGGCGGTCCGAACTTCCGCCGTCGGCGGGATAATATTGCCCTTCGGCCGGCGAACCCCGAAGATGACGGGGCTGCGATCCAACTCCAAGGAGAGAACCATGCTCAGGCTCAAGTGGGCGGTCGGTGCGGCGGCCGTGTTGTTCACGGCGTTCGGACTCGGCCGCGCGGCCGACGACGAGACGTACGACCTCCGCGGCCCGGCCCCGGAAAAGGGGCAGGTGTTCGTCAGCAAGGGCACGCTCACGATCAAGGACGCCGACACCACCATCAAGGTGGGCGGGCAGAAGCTCGACATCAAAATGACCATGCTCGTCACCAGCGAGGAGGAGGCCAAGGTGCTGGCGGTGGACGGCCGCGACGTGACCAAGTGCCAGACCAAGGTGGTCAAGGAGCGGGCCGACGTGACCGCCACCGTCGGGGGCCAGGAGACCACCCAGACCGAGCCGACCGCGCTGGAGAAGGAGACGATCATCAGCGAACGGGACGGGAAGAAGTGGAAGCACGCGCTGGTGGACACCAAGCCGACCGAGAAGCAGAAGAAGGAGCTGGACAGCCGCAACGGGATCGAGAACGACGACGACATGTACCCGAAGGAGAAGGTCAAGGTCGGGCACGCGTGGACCGTGGACGGGGCCGCGCTGAACAAGATGCTGGGCAACTCGTTCACCGAGATCAAGGGGAAGGTGAACCAGAAGTTCACCAAGATCGACGAGGTGGGCGGGGAGAAGGTCGCCGTCATCGAATCGACGGCCAAGATCACCGGCAAGATGAAGGACGACGGCGAGCCGACCGTGGACGTGGAGATGGAGATGAAGATCACCACCTGGCGGTCGCTCAAGACCGGCGTCGCGGTGAAGGAGAAGTTTACGGGCAAGATCAAGCTGGCCGGCACCGTGAAGATGGACGACATGAAGGCCGAGATGACCCTGTCCGGCCCGATCAGCGGGGACTCCACCACCAAGCTGAAGTGACGCGCCAAAATCCCGGTCGTGTCTCGATCTGAATTGTGGGACAGGCCTCCCGGCCTGTCATTGCTTCGACAGGCCGAGAGGCCTGTCCCACAACAAACCGAGACCCGACCCGACTCCCTTGCTCGTTGCATCCGCGCGGCGCGGTTGGTAGCCTGAACGTTACCTTTCACGTCTCGCTCTCATCGAACGTTCCGCGAGGCCGGTTATGCCCGTGCTCGAAGTGCCGTGTCCGGGCTGTGGCGCGAAGCTCAAGGCCCCCGACACCATGGCCGGGAAGAAGGCCAAGTGCAAGAAGTGCGGGGCGCCGTTCCGCATCCCCGGCGCGCCGGCGCGCGAGTCCATCGGGGAGCCGCAGGCGCTGAGCGTCCTCGCAATGCCGGTGCCGCCGCCGGACGACGACAACACGGAAGTGATGATGGCCGAAGCGGTCGATCCCGTGGAGGTGACGCTCCCCCTTCCGACGAACCCGCCGCCCGCGACGCGCGTCGCCGCGCTGCCCTCGGCCGACCCGTTCGACTTCAGCAAGCCCGCACCGGCCGCGAAGCCGGCGTTCGGTGCCGCCAGGGCCGCACCCGCGACCAAGCCCGCGCCGAAGCCGGCCGCTCCCGCACCGGCGAAGGCCGTCGCGCCCGCTCCGCCGCCGGTCGCGGCAGCCAAACCGGCCGCGCAACCGCTCTCGTTGGACGACGACGACTTCCACCCGGTCGCGGCACCTCCCGTCAAGGCACCCGCGGCGAAAGCCAGAGCCGCGCCCGCGCCCGTGGAAAGTGCCCCCGCCGACGACAGCCCGTTCGCCTTCTCGAACGCGCCCGAGGCGCCGGCGAATGGCCAGCGCCGGGACGAGAAGGACGACGAGCCTCCGCCCCCCAAGAAGGCTCGCAAGAAGACCGAGGCGGACGAACCGACACCGGCGAAGTCGAAGGCCAAGTCCGAGCCGAAGGGGGCGAGCGGCGGGGGCGGCTTCAACCCGTTCGCCGATTTCGGCGGCGAACCGGACGCGCCCGCGAAGTCCGCGCGCCGAGACGAAGACGAGGACGAAGACGACGGGAAGCCCCGGAAGAATCGCAAGGGGGACGGGGACGATCCGGAGGAGTCGGAGACGCCGCGCTACCGCCGACCGGAGGAAAAGGGCGGGCTTCGCAAGGCGATGATGCTCACGGGCGTGATCGGGGGGGTCGCGCTCCTCCTCGGCATCGCCGCCGTCGTCATACACGTCCGGGGCGTCCGCAAGGACGCGGAGCAGGCGCGGGAGTGGGCGCGGGAGCAGGCGAAGAAGGAGGAGCCGCCGGCCCCCATCGTGCCGCCCGACCCGGTGCCGCCGCCGAAGGTCGAGCCGCCGAAGAACCCCGATCCGAAGCCGAAGGACAAAGACCCCGACCCGAAGCCGAAGGACAAGAACCCGGACCCGAAGACGAAGCCGAAGGACAAAGACCCCGACCCGCCGCCGGGATCGCGGCCCACGATCGCCCTGCCCAGACTCAAGCCGTTCACGGTCGCGGCGCTGCCGGCCGCGCCGGCGGCGGCCGATCGCCCGCGGGCCAGGACCGACTTCGAGGCGCCGCTGGCCGCGATCAAGCGCGTGTTCCCGCCGCCGGATCCGAAGACGGGCGACGCGTGCGTGTTGATCCAGACCAACGCCGGGTTCAACGGCAAGGGGGAGAAACTCGCCCTGGATTCCTACGGCCCGGCCGGCAACCGCATTCCCGCGGCCCGCATCGAGTACGACGGCGACAGTTCGACGGTGCCCATCGCCGATCTGGCCGCGTCCCCCAAGGGCGTCTTCTTCCTCGCCGCCACGGCCGGGAAGTTGACCGTGTGGGCGGTGGCCGACAAGTCGAAGGTGGCCGACGCGGTCGATCCGTACGCGGACAAGCCGGAGCACGCGAAGGCCGGGCTGGCCGCGGCGTACTTCGCCGCCGACCCGACGCAGGTGGTGACCGTGTCCACGGCCGGCGCGGTCCTCCTGTACGACCTGCCCACGCGCAAGGCGGTGTCCGAGTTCGTGCCGCCCCACGGCGTGCCGGGCAAGGTGGCGCAGGGGCTGTCGGTCGCGCGGGCGGACCGGCACGAGTCGGTCGCGGTCGCGGTGGCCGGCGCGGTGTACCAGGTGCGGGCCGCCCCCGGTCTGGAGGTGGTGCGGAAGTTCGACCTGGAGGGCGACGTGGGCCGGTCGCTCGGCCTCGCGGTGAGCGGGACGCCGGGCCGGCTGCTGTACGCGTTCGAGACCGCGCCGGACAAGGCCGGCAAGAAGGAGAAGGCGGTGCTCGGCCTGCCGCTCGGCGACACGGCGAAGCACGTCCTCCACCCGATCCCGGCGACGGCCGGCGAGCCGAAGGGCGCGCTGTGGGCGAACGAGACCACCGGCGGCGTGATCCTGGAGCGCGGCGTGCTCTTGTTCGACGACGACGAGGGGAAGTTCGTGCCCCTGCTGGTCGCGCAACCGGTCGGACCCGCGCTGTACTACGGGGACGAGAAGTTCTTCTGGTACGTGGTCCCGGACCCGAAGGCGGCGACCAAGAGCGTGCTGGTGGCGCTGTCGGTCGAGTTCAACGACCGCGCCGACTTCCAGCGGAACTACGGGGCCAACCAGCCGCTCCGCACCGTCCGCCTCGACGCCAACGGATTGGCGAAGTGAAGGCACCGCGAGTTGACGGGTCAACTCCCCGCGTAGCCGATCCGCTTCAGCACCTCGGCCGTGAGCACGAACGGCTCCGGCGGGATCGCGGTCAGCCGGAAGCGCGGCAGCAGGTCGCGCGGCGCCACCGGGTCCGCCTGTTCCTGCCACCCGCACGACCACGCGAGCAGGCCCACCAGCGCCTCCGGTGCCACGCCCGCGGCGCGCAGCGCGGACAACCGCGTGTCCCCGTGCCGCTTGGCGAGCCGGCGGCCGTCTTCGCCCACCACGAGCGGGACGTGCGCGAACCGCGGCGGCGTCAGGCCGAGGGCGCGGTACAGCAGCAGTTGCCGCGGCGTGGACGGAATCAGGTCGTCGCCGCGAATCACCTCCGTCATCGTCATCGCGGCGTCATCGACCACCACCGCGAGCTGGTACGCGGGTGTTCCCAGGTTCTTCCACACCACGAAGTCCCCGCCTGATTGCGCCAAGTCGAGGCGCTGTTCGCCGGCGTACAAGTCGGTGAACGCCGGACTGTCGGTCACGCGGAAGCGCCACGCGAACGGCTTCCCCTCCGCGGCCAGCGCGACCGCGTCCGCGACGCAGCGGTGCGCGCAAGTGCCGGGATAGGTCACTTCGTCAGTTGCGTGCGGCGCGCTCGCGGCGGCGGCGATGTCGGACCGCGTACAGGTGCAGGGATAAACCGACTCCTGCCGCTTCAGCGATTCGAGTGCCGCCTCGTAGTGCGCGAGGCGGGTCGTCTGCACCATAGGTTTGCCGTCCCAGTCCAGCCCCAGCCAGCGCAGATCGCTCATTGCCTCTTCGGCCGCACCGGGCTTGATGCGGGGCGAGTCGATGTCCTCGATGCGCAGCTTCACCGCGCCGCCCCCCGCGCGGGCCGACAGCCACGCGACCAGGTACGTGCGCGCGTTGCCGACGTGCTGCGCCCCGGTGGGCGACGGGGCCAAGCGACCGGTTGCGGTGGTTGACATGCGGCCATGATACCACCGCGCCCTTGGGGTTGTGCGTTCGGCCGGGCCGCGGCATGATCCCGCCCGGTTCGCCCCCATTTCCGCGGACAAGGAGAGCGTGCATGTCAGGTCGGACGGTCCCGCGATTCGCTCTGGCCGGGGTACTCGCCGCGGCCTTCGCCGCCCCCGCCGTGGCCCAGGAGTCGCTGCCCGAAGCGCCGATGCCGCGGGCGAAAGCGAGCATCGAGATCGAGTTGTCGTTCGATCTGATCAAAGGGTTCGACGTCGAGCTGACGTGGTCCGGCCCGGCGGTCGCGCCGATGCCGCGGGCGGTCCGCGCCGAGGGGCCGTGCTGCGGGGCCGAGTGCTGCCGCAAGCCGGCCGCGGTCGTGCCGCAATCGCGGTGCCCCGACCTCCGCGCCTACTCGGCTTATGATGTTACTGGCATCGGGATGCCGCAGTTGGTGCTGGCACCGCCCGCGACGTGCCCGACGACGGGGTTCATGACCGGCGGCCTCGGCGCGTGGCAACCCGTGCCGTGCGTGGTTCCAGCCGTCGCGCCGCCGGGGGGCGCGTTCACGGTGTTCGGGCCGGGCCAGTTGCGCGTGACCGGGAACGTCATCGAGCTTACGACGGTCGCCGCGAACCCGCTCCTGGGGACGTGGTACCGCGACACCGGTGTGGGCGTGGTCGCGGCCACGTTCACTCACGACGAACTGAAGCTGTGCCTGAGCCAGCGCGAGGGTGCGAACACGGTCACGTTCACGATCACCGCGCACTACACGCTCACGAAGGACGGGCTGGTGTACGGGGCCGTCACCGGCGCGGACGTGGACGCGAAGCTCGACGGCAAGGCCGAAGCCGGAATGGAACTCGCGGAACTGTCGCTCGTGCTGCAAGAGCTTGCGGACCGGCCGTTCTCGTTCCGCGCGAAGGCGACCTCCGCCGGGCTGATGGTGAGCCAACTGAAATTCGCGGCGGACGGGTCGGGCGGGAAGGACTACGCGGTTCTCGGCGGGCTGTACAAGTCCGCGAAGGACGGAGTCGTGCCGGCCCCGTCGTCGCCGAAGGCGACAGTCGGTACCGGCCTCACGGCCCCGGCGCTGGTCGATATGCCATTGCCGCCCCCGTTCCCGACGATGAACGAACCGGTCCAGCGCGTCGGCATCGACTTCACCTTCAACCCGCCAATGACGCTGCCGTGTCCTCAGAGGACGTGCGAAACCGCGGGCGGGGCACTCAACCGGGTGCCGCAGTTGGCGGCGACCCCGGTGCCCCCGCGGAACGACGCGATGAAGTCGATGGCCGGGGACGCGTTCGGACAACTGCTGAAGCAGTCCGCGGACACCGCCACGGTCGCGGGGATGACGCTGCCGAGCGGGCGGTATCTGGAGCACTACCCGCAGTACTTCGCCCCGGACCCGGCCTTCCCGCTGCCGCGCGAGCTGGCGAGCCAGGAGTGTCCCGCGCCGGCCGTCAAGCCGGGCCACGTCGGCACCTGGGTCCGCATGATCGGCTCGAAGCAGTGCGTGGTGAAGGTCGAAGCCGACCACCTGACCATCACCGTGTCCGAGGCGCACGAGTTCGACGGCCAGACGGTGACGGGCCACCTCACCTTCACCGCCGACTACCACCTGACCCGCGACGGGCTGACCGCGGTGGGCCTGCTCACCAGCGTGGACGTGAAGTTCGACGGCGACCTGCCGGAAGACGACACGCTGGCGATGCTGGAGAAGATCGGCGAAATTCAGAAGGCGCTGGAGGAGAAGCCGTTCGCGATGACGTTCCGCCGGTACGGCGAGACGCTGGTGATCGGCAACGTGCGGATGCCCGACGTTGGCGATCGCATGGAGGCGCAGCCGGGCACGTACGTGGGCGGCCGGTACGCGAGCGTCGGCGACAAGCCGCTGCCGAAGCTGAAGGTGGTGAAGGCGCCCGAGCCGAAGGTGCTGCCGCCGATCCCGGCGTACAACCTGCCGCTGCCGCCGTCGCCGTACACCGGCCAGGGGAGCGAGTTGCTCCCGCCGCAGGCGGTGCCGTGCCCGGCCGGGCCGCGGCCGGTCGAGTTCGTGGTCCCCGCACCGCGTCAGCGCGTGATCGTGGAAGAATCGTGGTCGCCGCCGATGACCGCGCCGACCCCGCCGACAATGGTGATGCCGCAGCCGACGCCGCTCGCACTTGATGCGACCTTCCCAATCGCGCGGCCCACGTCCTTCACGGGGGCGTTGGAGAAGCACAACTCGCAGCGGCAGTTGTTCAACTTTTTCAGCGTGGGCGTGTTCGGTAGCCAGTGAGGATTCGAGCAGTTCGACGCACCGACGACCGGCCGGGGGAACATCGGCTCCCCCGGCCGGTCGCGTTCGTGTGCCGCGTGAATGTTGCGCGAGTTGCCGCCCGCGCGTTGCCATTCCACCGGGTTCGCACGCATATTAAACTGACACGTGCCCCCCGGAGGAACGGACATGCTGCGATGGATCAGGCGCCGGCTCGCGAACACCGATTCGCCCGCGGGTGCCACGGCGGACGCGCCCGCGGTGGCGGAGATTCCGCACGAGAAGATCGCGGCCCGCGCCGCGGAAATCTGGGAGCGGAACGGACACCCGCACGGCCAAGACGTACAGAACTGGATGGAAGCCGAGGCGGAACTGCGGGCCGAGTTCGCCGCCGACCCCGACCCCGAACCGCTGCCCCGCAAGTCGCGATGACACTCGCGTTCCGCTACCGACCCGTGCCGCCTTCGCCGCTCGCGCGGTGGGACGCGCGCTGGAAGCTCGCGGCGGTGCTGCTCGCCGTGTGCGGAATCGCGGCCCTCGATCACCTCGCCCCGGCCGCGGTCGCCCTCGCGCTGGGGCTTCTCCTTCTGGCGCTCGCCCGCCTGCCGCGGGCGTGGCTTCGCGCGCGGCTCGCCCTGTTCGCTCTCTCGGCGCTGCCGTTCCTGCTCGTGCTGCCGCTCACACTCGACGGCGACGGCTGGGACATCGGCCCGGTTCGCGTCTCCGAACGCGGCCTGCTCGCGGGGCTGGCCGTCCTCTGTCGCGGGCTGGCGGTCGGCTGCTTCGCGCTCCTGTTGGTCGGCACCGCGCCGTTGCACCACACGCTCGCCGCGGCCCACAAGCTGAAGGTGCCCGGCCTGCTCGTGCAACTCACGCTGCTCGCCTACCGGTACGCGTTCCTGCTGGCGGAAGAGATGCGGCGGCTGCGGATCGCGATGCGCACCCGCGGGTTCCGCGTCACCGCGACCCGGCACGGCTACCGCGCCCTGGGGCACGCCACCGGGGCGCTGCTCGTGCGCGGTGCCGAGCGGGCCGACAACGTGTCCGCCGCGATGCGGTGCCGCGGGTTCGACGGCACGTTCCACACGCTCGCCGCGTTCCGCACCGCCTTCACCGATATCATCTCCTTCGTGGCCCTCGTCGCCGCCGTCGCCGCCCTCCTGTTGTGGGACCGCCTGGGATCGTCTTGATTCACCACCCGTCACTCAGCACTCATCACTTGAGCCACCGCTACGCGTGCGGGCGGGTCGCGCTCGACGACCTGTCGTTCGCGGTGGAACCGGGCGCGTGCGTCGCCGTCGTCGGGCCGAACGGGGCCGGCAAGACGACGCTGTTCCTGCGCCTGTGCGGCGTCCTCGCGGGCGGGCTTGGTCAGGCGGCGGTACACGGCCTCGACCCGGCGGTTCCCGAACACCGCAAGAAACTGCCGGAAGTGGTCGGCGTGGTGTTCCAGAACCCGGACGACCAACTCTTCAGCCCGACGGTCGCGGAGGACGTGGCGTTCGGCCCGTTGAACATGGGCGCGACCGCCGCCGACGCGAAGGCCCGCGTAGCGGAAGCGCTGGCCGCGGTGGGAATGCCGGACGCGGGCGAGCGGGTGCCGTTCCAGCTCTCCGGGGGCGAGAAGCGCCGGGCCGCGCTGGCCGGCGTCCTCGCGATGCGCCCGTCCGTGCTGCTGCTCGACGAACCGAGCATGTTCCTCGACCCGCGCGGCCGGCGCGAGCTGATCGGCGTGATTCGCGGACTACCCGGTACGAAGCTCATCGCGACCCACGACCTCGATCTGGTGCTCGACACCTGTCCGCGCGTGCTGGTGCTGGACGCGGGCCGACTCGCGGCCGACGGGCCCGCCGCGCAACTCCTCGCGAACGCGGACCTGATGGAGAAGCACGGGTTGGAAGTACCGTACCGGCTCCGGAAATGAACAGCGGCGCTTTTGTCTTCCGCCGGTTGCGGCTTCGCGGGCACCGCGCCCCGACGCGACGGAAATCTTCCTGATGTGCGTCGGCGCGGTG
>JAYUBA010001222.1:0-3639 GCA_043741075.1 Frigoriglobus sp. | reverse complement strand
CGACCTCCCCCTCAAGGGGGGAGGTCAAAACCAGTCACTTGAACGCCTCCCACTCCTTGCCCAGCACCGCGGCGGCGATCTTCAGCTTCAGAATCTCGTCGGTGCCCTCGTAGATGCGGCACACGCGCACGTCCGTCAGGTGCCGGCCGGGGCGGTATAGCGTGCTCCACCCGCGCCCGCCGAACACCTGCACCGCCCGGTCGGCCGCGTCCCACGCGGCGTTCGTCGTGAAGAACTTCGCTTGCGCCGCGAGCAGATCCGCCTGCCGCGCCAGTTCCTTGTCGGCCGGGGCCGCCGCGGAGCGGTCCTTCATCTGCGCGGCGCGCACCACCAGCGACTCGCTCGCGACGCGGTCCATCTCGATCATCGCGATGTGCTCCTGGACGAGCTGGTGCCGGGCGATCTCCTTCCCGTGCTGCTTGCGCGTCTTCGCGTACTCGATCACTTCCGCGAGGCAGTCCTCGATCACGCCCAGGCACCCGGCCGCGACGCTCAGCCGACCGCTCACCAGCGTGCCCATCGCGACGCGGAAGCCGTCGCCCTCCGCCCCCAGCAGGTTCTCCGCCGGAACAACCGCTTCGCGCATCTCGAACATCGCGGTGTTGGAAGTCGGCATGCCCATCTTCGCGTTCGCGGCGAACGACTCCTTCTCGAAACCGGGCTGGTCCGTGTCCAGCACGAACGCGGAGATGCGCCCGGTGCCGACCGCGCCGGCCGGGTAGCCGAACACGACGATCGCGTCCGCGATGCCGCCGTTGGAGATGAGGTACTTGACGCCGTTGAGGACGTAGCGGTCGCCCTTCTTCTCGTAGGTGGTGGTCATTTCGCGCGGGTTGCTGCCCGCGTCCGGTTCGGTGAGGCCGAACGCGAGTATCTTCTCGCCGCGCGCCGCTGCCGGGAGGTATTTCCGCTTCAGCGCGTCGCTGCCCCAGGTCTGAATCGGGTACGCGCCGATGCTGAGGTGACCGGAGAAGAAGGTGCGGACGGTGGTGCCTTCGCGGCCGATGCGGGCGAGCGCCGCGAAGTAGCTGACGTTGTCGGCCCCGCGGCCCCCGTACTCGGCGGCGATGTTCATGCCGAGCAGGTCGTGCTTCTTCGCGAGCGGCACCACCTGGTCGTTGAACGTCCGCTCCGCGTACGCGAGTTCCTCGGCCGGGCGAACGTCCTGGCAGAACGCTTCGGTGTCTGCGGCCAGTTTGGCGGCGTCGAAGGGCATTGGCCGGCTCCTTGAGTAGGACAGGCTTCCAGCCTGTCGTTCGGGTGGACAGGCTGGAAGCCTGTCCTACCAGGCGGACAGCAACCGCGAGTGGTCGGAGAGGTCGGCGAAGATCAGGTCCGGCTTGTGGCCGGCGAGTTCTTCCATCGGGTGCCAGCCAGTCGCCACGGCCACCGCGTTCGCCCCAATGGCCCGCGCGCAGCTCACGTCGAGCGGGGTGTCGCCGATCACCCACACGTCCGCCGGGTTCACGTCGCTTCCCAGGGTTTCACGCGCGGACGCGAGCGCCGAGCGGGCCACGTCGTCGCGGTCGAAGTGGTCGTCGCCGAACCCGCCGCAGGTGAAGAAGTCCCACAGCCCGAAGTGGGCGAGCTTGGTCCGCGCGCCGGTCCGCACGTTGCCGGTGAGCAGGCCGAGTACCACGCCGGGTTTCCCCGCGAGCGCCGCGAGCAGTTCCGGCACGCCGGGGCACACCGTCCCGCCCTTCGATTGCAGGCTGGCCGGCAGGTGCGCGAGGTACGCGTCGCGGAGGGCTTGTTGGTTCGCGGGCGTCGGGTCGATGCCGTGAACGCGGAGCAGGTCGCGGCCGATGGCGACATCCGTTCGGCCGCTGTACGGCACTCCGTCGCGCAACTCGGCCACGCCGAACGCCGCGACTAGCGCGGCCTCCATCGCGGCCTTCCCGGCCCCGCCCGAGCGGACGAGCGTTCCGTCGATGTCGAAGAGAATGATTGGCATGAAGGCATTATACTGACGGCTCTCCCCGGAGACCGTCATGCGCGTGCTTGCGATTGGCGACATTCACGGGTGCCTCGGCCCGCTCGACGACCTGCTCGCGTGGGTCGCCCCGACCGCCGATGACGTGCTCGTCACGCTCGGCGATTACGTCGATCGCGGCCCGGACACGCGCGGCGTGCTGGACCGCCTCATCGAGTTGAAGAAGTCGCGGCCGGTGATCTGCCTTCGCGGCAATCACGAGATCATGATGCTCGAAGCGTGGCGCGGCGGGCGGTCCGAGAAGAAGATGTGGCTCGGCGTCGGCGGGGTGCAGGCGCTCGGCTCCTACGGCGGCGCGCCCGGCAAGACGGGGACGTTCGAAGACGTGCCGCCGGAGCACTGGCACTTCCTCCAAAACGACCTCGTCGATTACCACGAAAGCGAGCGGTTCATCTTCGTTCACGCCGGCGTGCTGTGCGGCTTCGGCATGGACGAGCAGCCGGACAACATGCTGTTCTGGGAGTTTCTGCCGGACGCGATGCGGCACGAGTCGAAGAAGACGGTGATCTGCGGGCACACGTCGCAGAAGTCGGGGCAGCCGAAGGTGGTGCCGGGCGCGGTGTGCATCGACACGTATGCGCACGGCGGCGGCTGGCTCACGTGCCTCGACGCCGCTTCCGGCCGCTACTGGCAGGTGGACATGCTCGGCCGCACGCGCGACGGCCGCGTAGATTACGAGGAGTAAGGGCGTCTTCGTCTCTGACCTCCCCCCTTGAGGGGGAGGTCGCTGCGGTCGGCTTTGCGACCGAAGCGGGTGGGGGGGTGACGTCTCTCCCTACGGATAGCTTACCCCCCACCCGGCGACGAAGCGTCGCCGACCTCCCCCGCAAGGGGGGAAGTCAAGAAACGTGCGAGCGTTGCCCGCGTTCCCCATTGAGAACCCGATGATCGAAGTGCGCGACCTGTCGAAGTGGTTCCGCGGGGCGGGCGGCGAGCGGGTGACGGCCGTCGATGCCGTGCGGTTCACCGTCCGGCCGGGCGAGGTGTTCGGCCTGCTCGGCCCCAACGGGGCCGGCAAGACCACCACGCTGCGCATGCTCTGCACCGTCCTCACGCCGTCGGCCGGCACCGCCACCGTCGCCGACTTCGACGTGGTCACGCAACCGGGCGAGGTGCGGCGGCACGTCGGGTTCCTGTCCGCCAACACCGGCGTGTACGACCGCATGACCGCGTGGGAGATGGTCGAATACTACGGCCGCCTCAACCAGATTCCCCCGGACGTGCTGCGCCCGCGGATGGACGAACTGTTCGCCACGCTCCAGATGACCGCGTTCCGCGACGTGCGCGGCGGGCAACTGAGCACCGGCATGAAGCAGAAGCTGTCGATCGCGCGGGCGCTGGTGAACGACCCGCCGGTGCTGATCTTCGACGAGCCGACCGCGGGTCTGGACGTACTCGTTCAGCGGGCGGTGCTGGACAACGTGAAGCGCCTCCGCGGCCGGGGCAAGACGATCATCTTCTCGACGCACATCATGCGCGAGGTGGAGAAACTGTGCGACCGCGTGGCGGTGATGGCGAAGGGGAAGGTGGTCGTCTGCGGCACGCTCGACGAACTCCGCACGCTGTACAAGCAGGACGATCTGGAAGAGTTATTCTTCGCGCTGGTGTCGTGATCTTGGTGGTCGTGGCGCACGCGGCCCGCGTGC
>JAYUBA010001221.1:0-11665 GCA_043741075.1 Frigoriglobus sp. | reverse complement strand
CCGGTGTTCTGGCACCCCGAGCGCAAGCTGACGGACGACGAGACGGTCGTCTTACGCCAAAAGGAACTGAGCGCGGGCGGCGGTCCGCTCACCGGGATCGACGGCACGCTTTACCTCAACGGAGCCAGGGGATTCAAGGGCGGCTGGGTCACGGTCAGCCCGAAGGGCGAGAGCGGCTTTGCAACGCGGAAGGAACTGGACGACGGCCGCCCGCCGGTCGCGCGCGTCAACGGGCGCAACGTCATCTTCGCGAAGTTCGGCGACCCGCTCCCGATACTGTCGTCCGGCGGGGGCGGCTTCATCGGCGCGGACCGCGATGGCCGCTACTACTTCCGGGCCGCGGAGCGGAAGGGCGCGGAGGGCGTCGTCACCGCGGTGTGGCCGAAGCACGAGAAGCCCGGCGACGTGATGCGGTTGGAGAAAGAGAAGATCGCGGTGACGCGCGTGGTGAAGGACGAGGTTGGGAAGATATGGGCGGAGCAGGAGTACGGCGGGGGATTGCTCCAGTGGCACGGCGGGAAGTGGATCGACACGCCGGTGCAGCCGCTGTTCCACCCGAATTGGACCGCGCGGCCCGCGTCGCCGTGGAACGACTGGACGTGGAACAGCGCCCACCTGTTCCGACTGCACGCCAAGAACGGGAGTGTTCTCGTCGTCCGCATCCGCGACATCTACCAACTCGAAGACCCGCCCGGCGGCGGGCGCGTCCCGCCGCGTCCGATCCGCGACCCGAACTTCCCGCACCCGGCCCCGCCGCCCCCGGTTCCGGCCGGCGCGGAGAAGCCGAAGTACTGGCTCGAAGCGTGGCTGTTCCGCGGCGGCAAGTGGTCCGGCCCGACGGAGGTCGGCAAGCTCTTCGCCACCGAGAGCGCGGCGCTGCTCGCCGACTTCCCCACCACGGCCGGCGAGATGTCGTTCTTCGCCTACGTGAACGACGGCACGCGCCTGTGGGCCGCGTTCGACGGGAAGGTACTAACCGCGGACAAGGCCGGTAAGGTGATCGAGACCGCGTGGCCGCGCGAGAAGCCGAAGAACCCGCTCCCATACGCGATGCTGAGCAAAATGGCGGACGGGAAGGTGCTGCTCACGGAATACGGCGACGGGCACACGCTGTCGCTCTCGCCCGAAGGGAAGGTCGCGGCGGAGGTGTTCAAGATGCCGGGAATCTACCCAGCCAGGCACCCGCGCGAATGGGTGGTCCGCTGGAAACTCGCGAAGGACAACACGCTCTGGTACTGGACCGCGAACGTGGGCGGCGGCGGCGCTCTTATGTGGCACTACCGCGAGGGTAAGTGGACCGAGAAGAAGGGCGTCGGCGTGCCGATCCACGAAGACGCCGACGGCAACTCGTGGTGTCTGCCGGAACCGCGATACGCGTGGAAGTTCCAGCTTCTCGTCGTCAACGGCCCCGAGACGAAGGAACTCACGTTCGCGCCGGACGACCAGCCCCTCGGCTTCACGACGGTGCCGAAGGGCGCGGCCATGTGGGCGCTGGGGGACCGCCTGTACTGCCTCGACACGACCGGCCCTGGCGGCAAACCGGTGATGCGCTGGCGCGTGCTATCCGAGAGCGTGTTCGGCTACACCCCGGTGGTCATCGACACCAAGGGCACCGTGCTGCTGGGCGGGTTCCGCGGGGAGGTGAAGTAGCGGGGTGCGGCCGGCGCGTTATCGAGCCGCGACCCCATAGAACAGCCTTCGGCGTCCGGACGGCGATTCCCGCGCGGAATTCCTCAAGTCGGTCCGTGCGGTGCCGATGTGTAAACTTTCGGATACGCCGTGTAAGCCGCTCGCGAAGCGGATGCTGAACGCGGGTGTGCGGGATCAGGGCCGGCGGGAACGGCCGGCGCGCTGTTTTCCCCGGCCGGTGCGCGAAGTCGTGTGCCGGCGTCGGTTTGCGTCGGGAACAGCCTTTCGGTGCCGTGCGCGCGGGATTGGCATTGTGCTTGCTTAGTCCTTTTACCGATTCTTGTCGGAATCGGGTTGACAGCGCGGGTGCTTATTCGCTTTCTTAGCAGTACCCGCGGAAGAAACCCCGCGACGTGCCGCGCCGAGGTTCCTCTTAGACCTCTAGACCTCGGCGGACCGGTCCCCGAGTCCCGCCACGACGGCGGCTCCGGTCCGGTTTCACGGCCACTACTCCGATCGCCCACGGCCGGGCTGTTCGGGGGAGCGTGTGGAGAGTATTACTCGTTCCGCCCAATAGTCTCCTACCGGAGCAACCCGTCATGATTTTGCGCCAAGTTCGGTGGCTCGCCGCGACCCTCGCCGCCGTCGCCGCCGTGTGCCTCGCCCCCGCCCGCTCGGAAGCCGGCATCCAGGTTCTCGTCGAGGAACTCAACGCCAGCAGCGTCGTGGTCGGCACGCCGGCGTACTTCACCGGCACGCCCAGCGGGCTGTTCTCCCAGCCGTTCACCTACTCCGGTAGCCAGTTCTCGATCCTGAGCGGTGGCGCGATTACCAACAGCGCGCTGGGCACGACCCCGGCCTCGCTGTCGTCCAACTTCGGCATCGGGGTGCTGGTCGCGAACCCGACCAATTCGCTCCGGATCACGGTCACCGACGACGGCTACACGGCCGGTGCTTCGCTCCCCGCCCTGCTCCGCAACACGGCCAGCGTGTCCATCGCCACCGACGCCGCGGCGCAGGTCACCTCGTTCAGCCGCGTGCTGCTCGACCCGCTGACGGTGCCGACCAGCAGCACCACCGCCGTCGCCGACGGCACCCAGGTGGGTAGCGTGACCCCGCCGGCGACGGACGTGCGCCCGGACACGCTCGGCGTGTCGCCGGTCACGACCAGCATCATCGACCCGCTGCCCGGCAAGTACGCCCTGCAACAGGTGATCCTGATCTCCATCCCGGTCGGGGTGAACACGCCGGCCAACACGTCGTTCAGCGGCACCGCGGGCGTGACCGCGACGCCGGTGCCGGCACCGGGCGGGCTGGCCCTGGCCCTCGTCGGCCTGCCGCTGATCGGCCTGCGCCGGGTGTTCCGCAAGCGGGCCGCGGTTTGACGGCTGACCCCAACAGGGTTCCGGTTTCCCCCGGATTGTGCTACGGTTGACGGGGAGTGACTTCGGTCGCTCCCCGTCTTCGTTCATTTACGGCCCCACCGCCGAGGACTCCCCGTGCGCCGAACCCTCTACTGGAAGCGCCTCCTGATCGTCGCCGCGGCGGCACTGGTGCTGAGCGGCGGGGTGTTCGCCGTCCACCGCTTCCAGGCGTCCAACCAGTCGTCGGTCATCCTGGCCCAGGCCGCGAAGGCCGCGGCGGCGGCGGAGACCGACCCCGCGCAGCGGGGCGAGGCGATCAAGAAGTACAAGCAGTACTTGAAGTTCCGGCCGAACGACGAGGCCGCGTTCCAGAAGTACGCCACCCTGCTGCTCGACGAGGCCAAGGCCGCACCGTCCCCGGCGTCGGTCGCGACCGCCGCGGACGGCGCGGAGGCGTTCCTCCGCGCGTTCCCCAAGCACCCGCCGGAGCGCCAGCGGTTGGCCGAGTTGTACGTCACGACCGGTCAGTTCTCCAAACTGGGGTTGGCGAAGCAGCACATCGAGATCCTGTTCGACGCGCCGGAGGGCAACTACCGCGAGAACCTCGACGTGCTGGAGATGGCCGCGGTGTGCGAGCGCGGCCAGGGCAACCTGCCCGGTGCCATCGTTCATCTGGAGGCGGCCATCAAGACCGGCAAGGCGCCGGTGCGGTTGTACGCGCTGGCGATGCACTTGCACTACGCGAACAAGGAGGACGCGAAGCGCGAGGGCGGCTACAGCCGGCTCCTCGGAGAGTTGCGCGGCGGGCGGTTCGAGAAGAACCTGGAGGCCCGCGTCGCGACCGCCCGGTTCGACATGGCGCTGAAGAACTTCGGCCCGGCGGGCGACGACCTGGACAAGGCGTTCGGCCGCAAACCCGGCTTCCCCGACCTCGGCGGCGACAACGACCCCGACGCGCTGCTCGCGCAGGCGGAACTGGAACTGGCCTCGATCGCAACGGACAAGCAGGGCAAGGAGCAGTTCGCCAAGGCCGAAGCGCTCCTGCGCAAGGCGTTCGGCCTGGACAAGAAGAACGTGTCCGTCGGGATGCTGCTGGCCGAGGTGCTGACCGCCCTGAACAAGCGGGACGAGGGCGTGCGGGTGCTCAAGCAGACGGCCGAGGCGCTCGGCGCGGTTGACGACAAGTACCTCCGGGTCATCGACCGGCTGATCGACCTGGGCGAGCAGGAGTTCTCCGCCTCACTGGTCGAAACCAAGCTCGCGCCGGACGAGACCAAGAAGCCGATCGTCGCGTACTTCCGCGGCCGGCTGGCCGTGCTGAAGCCGGACTGGCCGGTCGCCCTGGCGCTGCTCGACGAGATCATCCCGTCCCTTGTGCGCCTGCCCGAGTACCACAAGAAGGCGGCGCTCGGCCTGGCGTCGTGCTACGCGGCGATGCAGAACCCGGACAAGCAACTGGAGTTCTGCCGGATGGCCCGCCGCGACGACCCGGACTACGTCCCGGCCGTCATCGGCGAGGCCGAGGCGCTGGCCCGCATGGGCAAGCACGCCGAGGCACTCGCGCAGTACCGGGTGATCGTCAACGAGAACCGGCTCACCGGCTACCGGACGGAACTGGCGCGCCTCGAACTGCTCGACGTGCTGAGTCAGGCCGGGGACGTGCAGGTGCGGAACTGGTCGCGGTTCGAGGACAGCCTCGGCACGCCGCCGGAGGCCCGCGCACCGGAGGTCCGCATCTACGAGGCCGACGCGCTCGTCGCCCGCGGCAAGGGGGCCGACGCGACCAAGCTGCTCCGGGACTGGCTGGCCAAGCACCCGAAGGACGCGAAGGCGTCGGCCGTGTGGGTGGCGCTGGCCCGCGTGCAGGACGGCGGCAAGCCGGAGGCCGCCGCGGCGGTGCTCGAAGAAGCGGAAAAAGCGGCGGGCGACACGGTCGAACTGCGGCTCGCGCGGGCCGCGCTGCTGGTCGTGCGCGCGAAGCCGGCGACCCCGGCCGAGTTCGACGCGCTCGCCGCCGGGGGCGAGACGTTCCCCAAACCGGAGCAGTTCCGGCTCCTGTTCGGACTCGGCCAGGTCGCCGCGCGCGTGGCCGACCGCGGGCCGGAGGGGGAGGCCGCCGGCGCGCTCCGCACCGCCGCGCTGCGGCTCCTGCGGGCCGCCGCCGACGTGTCGCCCAAGGACCTCACATGCCGCGCGGTGCTGCTCGACCAGGGACTGGCCGCCGGGCGGGCGGACGTGGTCGATCAGGCGATCAAGGAGATGGCCGCGGCCGAAGGGGAGAACGGGCCGGTCGCCACCCTCGGTCGCATCGCGATCCGACTGCCGGAGGTGAAGAAACTCACCGACCCGGCCGCGCGGGCCGCCGGGGTGCGGGAACTGCGCGAGCTGGCCCGCCGCGTCCGCGAACTGCGCCCGGGGTGGAGCCGCGCGCACATCGCCATCGCCCAGTTGGACGAACTGGAGGGGCTGAACGACGCCGCCCTGCTCAGCTACCGCGAGGCGATCCGGAAGGGCGACCGGCAGGAGGCCGTCATCCGCCGCACCGTGGACCTGTACCGCACCAAACAGCAGGACGACCAGGCCCTGGGGGTGCTGAACGAGTTGAGCAGCGAGGTGCGGCTCCCGGACGACCTGGAGCGATACCGGTCGATCCGCAACATGCTCGCCGCCGACCTGCCCAAGGAGGGCCGGGCGACCATCGACCGCATCGCCCCGGCCGACGGCACCGACTACCGGCTGGTGCTGCTCCGCGGGGCACTGCTGGGCGCGATCCGCGAGGACGCGGCGGCGCTGGTCGCGTTCCTCCGGGCCGTGGAACTGGCCGACACGGTGCCGGAGACGTGGGGCGCGCTCGTCGCTCAGTTGATGAAGCACGGCAAGCTGGAGGAGGCGCGGCGGGCGGTCGCGGAGGCCGAGAAGAAGCTGACCGCGGCCCCGACGAAGCCCGAGGGCCGGGCCGAGTTGGAACTGGCGCTGGGCGAGTTGTACGAGATGGTCGGCGACCCGAAGGCCGCGTTCGCCCACTACGCCGCCGCCCGCGCGGCGGCCCCGCTGGAGCTGAACCCGACCCGGCAGGTCGTGCTGTTCTTCCAGCGCAACGGGCAGCCGGACAAGGGGATCGCACTGCTGAACGCGGCGAAGGACTCCACCGCCCAGGACGTGGCCCGGTGGGCGCGGCGGCACCTGGCGATCACCCTGATGGGCCGCCCCGACGCGTACACCGTGCGGGCCGAGGCGCTGGCCCTGATCGAGCGCAACTTGGCGACCGCGGCGAACGACCCGGAGGACCTGAAGGCGCGGGCGTACGTGTGGACCGCGGACCCGGTGACCCGCGAGGAGGGCGTCCGCGTCCTGCGCTCGTACGGCGACCGCGGCGACCTGACCCCGGTCGAGTACTACCTGCTCGGCCGGCTCGCGTTCGACCAGGCCAAGTTCGTCGAGGCCGGCGAGTTCTTCAAGAAGGGCGCGCGGATCCGTCCGGGGGTGACGCCCGAGCACCTCGCGGCCGTGGTCCGCGTGTCCCTGGCTCTCAACGCCCTCGGCGACGCCGAGGCCGCGCTGGGGCGGCTGAAGACGAACTACCCGACCAGTTGGGAGGCGGCCCGCGAGGAGGCGCGCGTCCTGGGTCACACCATCAAGCGCCGGGCCGCGCGGGCCGGACCGGAGGACACGAAGGAGGCCATCGCGAAGCTGCGCGACCAGGCGCGGGCGGTGATCGTGAAGTACCCCGGTTGGGACGCGGTGCCGAACCTGGCCGCCCGCACCGGCCCGCTGTTCGAGGAACTGGGCCTGACGGCCGACGCGGACGCCGCGTACACCAAGTACCTGGCCGGGAGCGATTCGCCGGGTTCGCACGGGCCGCTCGCGCGCTTCTACATCCACCAGAAGCAACCGGACCGGGCGATCGCGCTCGCCCGCGAGTACGAGAAACGCGCGCCGGTGCTGCTCACCGCCCGCATTATGACCGGGGCGGTCGCCGCGCGGCGCAGCGACGCGGCCACCGAGGCGGCGGTCGAGAAGTGGCTCGACGGGGCGCTCCGCGGCGCCGCCGGCACGCCCGAACTGGAGGCCGACCTCATCGGCGCGCGGGCCGAACTGCTCGACGCCCAGGGCAAGTCCGCGGAGTCCATCGCGGAGTACGAGCGGGCGCTCGCCCGGGGCAAGAGCGACCTGGTGGTCAACAACCTGTGCATGTTACTGGCGCTGCACGACCAGAAGCGGGCCGAGGAGGCGGTGAAGATGATGTCCGAGCTGATCGCGATCCGCGGACCGGACCCGAGGTTCCTCGACACGCGGGCGGTGGCGTACCTGGTCAGCAGCCGCCCGGCCGAGGCGGTGAAGGACCTGAAGATGGCGCTGGTGCAGTACGAGCGCGCGTCGTACCGGTTCCACCTGGCGTGGGCCATCGACCTGGACGCGGTGGAGGGCAAGCGGATCTTCGCCGCGGACCATCTGAAGATCGCCAAGGCGGCCGGTCTGGGCGCCGACGACCTGCACCCGCTCGAATTCAAGAGGTACGCCGAACTGCTCGTCAAGTATGCGCTCGACAAGTGAGAAGTGCGCATTCGACGAGCCGGACGCGCGAGCGGCGGATACCCAGGCACGAGTATCCGTCGCTCACGCTTCCGGCTCGTCAAAGGCTTGGCTCGTCAAACACCCCTCGGCCCCCGGTACCAGTCGAGCGTGCGGCGCAAGCCCTCCGCGAACGCGACCGCCGGCGCGTAGCCCAGGTCGGCCCGGATGCGGTCGATCTTCGCCAGCGAGTGCCGCACGTCGCCGGCCCGCGCCGGGCCGTGTACCGGCACCGCCGACGTGCCCAGGGCCGCGTTCAACTCCGCGACCAGTTCCAACAGATTCACGCTGCCGCCGGTGCCCACGTTGTAAACGCGCCCGCTCACACCGGGCGCGTCGGCGGCGAGCATCAGGGCGCGCGCCACGTCCGAAACGTACACGAAGTCGCGGGACTGAAGCCCGTCGCCGTGGACCGCCGGGGCGCGGCCGGCCGCCAGCAGCGCGGCGAAGATCGCGATCACGCCGGAGTACGGGCTGTCCGCGCGCTGCCGCGGGCCGAACACGTTGAAGAACCGGAGCCGCACCGTTTCCAGGCCGTACGTGTGGGCGAACGCCTCCGCGTAGAGTTCGCCCGCGAGCTTCGCCGCCGCGTAGGGCGAGAGCGCGACCAGCGGCGTATCTTCGTCCTGGCCCGCGGGGTCGCTCGCGCCGCCGTAGGCGCTCGCGCTGGCGGCGTACACCACCCGCCGCGCGCCGGCCCGGCGGGCCGCGTCGAGAACGGTGAGCGTGCCGGTGGCGCACGCCGCGTGACTCGCGAGCGGGTCTTCCACGCTCTTGGCGACCGACGCCAGCGCCGCGAGGTGGAACACCGTGTCACACCCGGCGACGGCCCGCGCCGCGGCGGCCGGGTCGGTGATGCTCCCGCGGACCAGTTCCGGCGCGGGCGAAACGTGTGCGAGGTTCTCCGCAAGGCCGGTCGAGAGGTCGTCGAGGACGCGCACCGTTCGCCCGGCGGCGGTGAGGGCTTCCACCAGGTGCGAGCCGATGAACCCGGCCCCGCCGGTCACCAGACACGTTGCCATCGGCACTCCTCGGTTCGGAACCGAAACCACCCGGCCGCGAACGGCCGGGCGCTTTTGTGGGACAGGCTTCCAGCCTGTCATTCACATTCACGACCGGACAGGCTGGAAGCCTGTCCTACGAAGTCACGGTCCGAACTTGTTGGGCACCGGCGGGATCGGCGGCAGGTAGCTCTTCTTCGGGTCGGGCATCACCTTCGGGTCGAGCGGGCGCGGCGGGGCGAGGTCGCTGCCGGCCGGTCGCGGGTTCAGCACGCCCGCCGGGGGCCGCGGCGCGTCGCCCACGCCGGTGCCCAGGTACGGGTACGGGCACACGTCGTCCCACTTCCGCCACTGCGTCTGGAAGTACCCGAAGCACGCGCCGGGGCACAGCGTCACCGGGTACGGTCCCTTGTTCTTGTGCTGCTGCATGGCGCCCAGAATGAGCGACTTGTTGCACTTGGAACAGGTGGCCTTCGCGCCCCCGTGCTGGCACGTCGTGCAGGTCGCACAGCCGGGATCGCCCACGGTGACCGGCGCGGCCCCGACGACGACCGGCACCGCCGGAGGTGCCACGTCGGCCGCGGGGGCCGGCGAACCGTTGCACACGAGAACCGCCACCGCGGCGGCCCTCGTCGTCCACCGGGCGAGGAAAGAGCGCATGCTCATACCGAGACTCCTTTCACGGTTGAGAAGTTGAATCGTGGGTCAGCGGCGGAACTGGTTCGCCGCCGCACCGACGCCGAGTGCGGTCCCGCCGAGCGTGCCGAGCGAGTTGCCCGTGCGGAGGCCGCCCGATGTCGAGCCGCCGTAGCCGCCGTAGCTCCCGCCGCCGAGGATGCCGCGGCCGTTCGCGATCCCGTTCGGGTACCAGTGCCCGTAGTTCCCGCCCCGCTGGTTGTACCAGTGGCCGTAGTTGCCGAACGTGCCGACGATGCCCGACGGCGGGAGCTGGGGGTTCACGGCGATCGCGCCGGGGAGCACCTGCGGGTACGCCAACTGGCCGGGGTAGCCGAAGCCCAAGCCCGCGCCGCCATTCAGGAAGGCCGGGTTCAGCCCGCCCGGCCCGACGAACCCCGGAGCGTTCGGCACCCCGAACCCGCCCTGGTTACCGAACAGTAGTTGCTGCTGTTGCTGCTGCTGAAGGCCGGGGGTGAAGATGGAGCCGAAGGCGGAGTTCCGCGGGCGCATCGGCGCCTGCGGCTGGGCCGACGCGGGCGTCACCGAACCCAGGCCCAGAACGGCCGCGGCGGTCACCAGAGCGGACACGCGGAACGACATGCGCGACTCCTTCACTTCGGCCCGCGGCGAGCGGGCGGACGGCGGGCGGCGGGCGACCCGCTCCATCGTAGCACACCCGCCTTCGGCCCGCTCATAGCTCACGGGAACGAGATCGGCGGCGGGGAACCTGCCGAAGCAGGTGCCCTGCCGCCGCGGGCGGAGTTCCCGGCGGCGGGGGCCGCACGCCGGGAACAACCCTCAGAGTTCCAAGTTCGAAGCCGTTCGCTCGGAACCAGGGTCTCACGACCCTGGCTACCGACAGTCGCCCTTCCAGGGCTTCAAGACACATAGGGTTCTTAGCCCTGGAAGGGCGGCTGTTCGTAGCCAGGGTCGTGAGACCCTGGTGCGGAACTTGGAACTCATCGTTTCGGCTACTGGATGGGAACCACCAGCCCGACGTTGTTGCGGTTGCCGTTGTTGCCGCCGCCGCCGTTGTTGCGGAACTGGTTCCCGACGCTCGCCCCGAGCAGCGTCACACCCAGGGCACGCTGCACCGGCGACAGCACCCGCGCCATGTAGTTGTCGAACTTCGTCAGCGGCTGCGACAGGATGTACACCCGGTCGGCCGGCATGATCTGGTAGTTCGTCTTCACCTGGCCCTTGCGGGTGATGCCGCACCAGTCCACGGGCAGGATCTGGTCGTTGCCGCACTCGGTCGGCGCGGGCCGGGCCACCCAGATGTGCTTGCTCGACACCGCCGACAGCCCGCCGATGAGCGACACCGCGTCCAGCACCGTCTCGTTGCCGGTGTGCGGGAGCCGGGTCACCTGCTCGCCGTTGCCCGCGAAGTCGGTGATGACGTAGTAGAACTTGCTGTTGTACGCGAACACGTCCACCGACACTTCCGGCTTGTACAGGTACTTGGACAGGTGCGCCTCGATCGTCTGCTTCACCTGCGCCAAGCTCAGGCCGGCGACGTACACGCTCCCGTAGGCGCCCAGGCTCACGGTGCCGTCCGGGCGGATGATGTGCTGGCCGCTGATCTGCTGCACCCCGCGGGACTGGGCCAGCGACACGGTGACGGTCGCGTTCTTGGCGAACAGCCGCACCTTGCCCTCGATGATCTTCTGCGCCTCTTCGGTCGTGAGGTCGGCGACCCGCACCGACCCGCCGTAGCGCGGCCCCAGGTTGACGGTCCCGTCCGGGTCCACCGGGTACAGGCCGGCGATGCGGGCCTGCTCGAAGTCGTTCTCGGCGCTCAGGTAGAGCACGTCCAGCGGTTCCAGCCGGTACGGCGGCAGCGGGATGACGCGAACCGCGTCGATCTGCAACACGTCCGGTGTCTCGACCACATACGGCGGCAGGCTGACCTTGTTCAGTTCCTTGGGCACCGGCGCGTCGGGGATGGTACAGCAGTTGAAGTCCGGCGGCTTGCAGCAGTTCCGCTCGGCCTTGGCGTTGGTGAACGAGTGGCAGCCGGTGCCACCCACCAACCCGCCCAGACCGGCCAGGACGGCGAACGCAAGCCCCGTCGGGTTCCAGACGCGCCGGTGCCCCATGGTTATCTCCTTGTCTCAATCCTGTGGGTTACGCAAACTGTGCGGATGGCCACAACCGTTCCGAAGACCCGGCCCACCCGTGCTGACCTGTTTAATCGGCGTCCCCCGTTTGCCGGTTCAATAAAAACCTTCGTCACTTCCCGAACCCGCCGCGCCGGGGATTCCTTCCCTGCCTTCTTGACACCGCCCATTCTGTTGGTTGGAAGAGGTACGGTTGAGAGGAGTATCCCGGCGCGATTCGCGCCACTCGCTTGACGAGTGGCCTTTCATATCCTGTGTTGAAGTGGTTACACTGTTGCGAACCGGTGTTGCGGTTAACAGC
>JAYUBA010001220.1:0-3643 GCA_043741075.1 Frigoriglobus sp. | reverse complement strand
CGCTTCTCCGTGCCGGCCGACCCGCGGCGGTAGTGGAACAGCAGATCGCCGCACTTCAACACGATGTACGGGATCAGTTGCTTGAACGACGGGTCGGTTTCGACTTCGTAACGGGGGCGGAACGAAAACGCGCCTGGGTCGAGGATCGCGGCGCGGTACGCGTCGGTGGCCGCGAGCAACCCGTGGAAGTAACCCGCGGCGCGAAACCGCTCCGTCGGGATGACGAGAACACGTTCGTCTAACGGCATATCGACCTCCGTGCGTCAGAACGCGAACTTCAGCACCGCGGCCGTGACCAGCGCGAACGCCAGCATGTATAGCCCAAGGCGGATCGTGTCGTCCGCGGTGCGGCGGGCGAGCAGCTTCCGCAACCCGGCGCGGTCGCCGGACTCGATCGCGAGTTGCAGACTCAGTTCGTAACTGCTCTGCGGGTAGTCGCGGACGGACTCCTCCAACAACACCTGCACGCCGTGCCGCGTGGTCGGCAGTGTCGGGGCGACGGCCGCGTGGAAGCCGAGTTCGTTGGAGAACGCGAACGTCGCCGGCCACAGGTCGCACCGCGTCCGGTCGGGGAGCAGTTGCCACAGGTCGCGGACGAACTTCTCCGCCGGTTCGGTGCGCTTCAGCAGCACGCGGTTGCCGTCCACGAGTGCCTGCGCGGAACCGAGTAGGAGCGACACGTCGCCACCCTTTAGGATCGCGTCGAGCTGGTCAAGGGTGCGCTCCGGCAGCACCTCCACCGGCCACGCGAGGTCCGCAAGTGCGCCGGTCGCGTTCCATTCCGGCGGATAGCGGTCGGCGATTGCGAAGGGGTCGCCGAGGTGCTGATACAGCTCGCGCGACAGCACGAGGAAGCGGAAGCCGAGCCGCCCGCCGGGGCGATCTTCGACGCGCACCACCGCGACTTGCGTTGCGCCGAAGGGGCACGCGAAGTGCGCGAGCGGACACGCGACGCCCTCCGGGCGCGCGCCGAACAGCACCGCGATCCGCTCCGCTTCCGGCGCGTCGAAGTCGTCCGTCTGCGCGAGGACGCGGACGCCGCGCGCGTCGGTCACCACGACGGCCTGCTGAATGCGGAGATCGGGCGTCATGCGGTCCCCAACACGTCGGGCATTCGGTGATCGCGACCTGTCGCCCGCAAAGCCGGGCTTCACGGCCGCTCCATGCGAACGACACGGTGTTCGGTCGCGGCGGCGAAGACGGCTTCGCAGAGCGCGACGGTTTCGAGGTTGTCGCGCCCGCCGATCTCCGGTTCGGTGCCGTCTTCCACCGCGACGAGCAGTTGCGCCATCGTGCCGGCGAACGCGTCCGGGAACCACACGTCGTCCCACCGCGGCCGGAGCCACCCGTTCGACTGGCGCGTGCTGAACTCCAGTGTACTCGGCTCGCGTGCGGGGTATTTCGGCCAGCCGATCGTGCCCTGCATGAGTCCGTCGGTGCCCTCGATCCGCCACCGGATGCCGATGTCGCCCGCGACGCCTTCATTGCTCGGCCCGGTCCACACGTCGTCCCACGCGGAAGCCCGCGCGCCGCTCGCGTATTCGAGGATATAGAGGTTGATGCCGTCGCGGTGCGGGAACTTGGTTCGCGGGTCGGGCCGCGTCGAAGCCAGCACGCGGTCGGGCGTGCCGAGCCAGTAGCGGAAGGTGTCGAGGTGGTGAATGCTCATCACGAACGTGGACAGCGACGGCAGCCCTTCCGCCCACGGCATCCAGTGCGGGATCGCCCGCATGTCGATGGTGGCGAGTACCGGCTCGCCGATCCACCCGCGGTTGAGGATGTCCTTCGCGGCCCGCACCGACTGGTCGAACCGCATGTTCTGGTTGACCCCCAGCGTGATACCGGCAGATTCACAGAGGGCGACCAACTCACAAGCTTCGGCGAGCGTCAGCGCCAACGGTTTCTGCGCCAAGATGCCCCGCAGTCGCCCCTTCCCAAGCTCCACAGCCCGGCGGATCAGGTCCGGTTGGTTCACTGGCGGGACGGCCACGTCAAGGATTTCAATCGACGTGTCCAGTAAGAGGCCTTCGTAGGTGTCGTGAACGGTCGGAATGGCGTGTTGTGCGGCGACCGCTCGTGCCGTCTCCGGCTTGCGTGAAGCGATGGCGACTGGGTTGAAACCCGCGCTCCTGTATGCTGTGAGGTGACAGTCCCTCATGATGAAGCCGGCCCCGACGCAGCCGATGCGCCAGTCGCGGCGGCGCGGCAGCACCGGCCGGTAGTTCAGCCCGAGATCGGGGGAGTCGAGCATCACGATTTCCCCAACACCAAATCCACCCAGCAACCCGCACATGTTCACCCGGCTGCCGACTGTGCTTGAGGATGCCGAACGGGCGTGTCTTAGCGTATGCGAGACAGGCACAGCCTTATCCCCACACCGATTGCGAAGAAAGACAGAGTTACGAACAGCCAGAGGATGACGATCTGGCCGGTGATCCAGGATCGATCAAAGCTGATTATGTATTTCCCGGTCGTGGCATCCCACAATGCGATCCGCTTATCGTTGGTGCCAGCGAGAGTCTTGCCATCCGAACTGAAAGCAAGGAAATGACAATAATCATCCGAGCGGGATCCGCCTTCCCAATCGGTCTGCTCAAGTGGCAACTCTTTGCCTGCGGATAAAGCCCACAATCTCACATGCCAGCCGGTAGATGCCAGAGTCCGGTTGTCAGGCGTGACGGCAAAAAACCAACAATACCGCAGTTCAGCCTCGCGAGGAAATTGCCCCAATTCTTTATCGTTTGTGACATCTCGAACGCAGATCGGATTTTGCTTCTCAGCTCTCTTGGGAATGCTGACTTCAGGACCGTATCGCCATTTGGCATCAGCCGGGCGAGTCGCCACAGAGATGCAGAAAATGATTGGAAAAGAAGAGTCAATTGCAACGAAGGACAGCAAAGCTGCCATTGTCAGAATGAACCAGTTTTTGTGCATTCTGGTCGTCCACTCGCAGGGAGGATTGCCCAAGATGCTGGCGCATAGAAGCCAACCGCCCACATTCTGCCATCAGCCGAACCGCTTGTCATTGCCAGTCTGATTCCACGATCCCAGCCGTTCCGCTCCTGTCACCGCTCGCCCTCCTCGCCGTGCGGGTCACGCTCCCGTGAGGACGCGGAGTTCGCGGGGCAGGGGGAAGTTCACGTCCTCCTCGCGCACGGTGCGGGTCTCGACCGTCGCGCCGAACTTCGCCTTCAGGTACTCGATGCAGTCCTGAACGTGCTCCTCCGGCGCGCTCGCCCCGGCGGTGACGAGTACAGAATCGGCCGCGGCGAACCACTCGTCCCTCAGTTCGGCCACGCGGTCGATGAGGTGGGCCGTCTTCCCCGCGGCGCGCGCGAGTTCGGCGAGCCGCTGGCTGTTCGAGCTGTTCTGACTACCGAGCACGAGCACCACGTCCGCCTCGATCACCAACTTCTTCACCGCGTCCTGGCGGTTCTGGGTCGCGTAGCAGATGTCGTCCTTGTTCGGCCCTACCACCTGCGGGTACTTGCGCTTCAGCGCGTCGATGACGGCCCGTGCCTCGTCCACGCTGAGCGTCGTCTGGGTGAGGAACGCGAGCTTCGCGTCGGCCGGCAGTGTGAGGGCGTCCACGTCGGCCGCGTCCTCGACGAGAACCATGTGCGCGGGCGCTTCGCCCATCGTG
>JAYUBA010001219.1:0-3645 GCA_043741075.1 Frigoriglobus sp. | reverse complement strand
CAGAGTCTTCGATGCCCCGGTGGGGCGCGCAAACCGGGGCATCGAAGACTCTGCCCCGGCCACCCACACAGCGATACCGAGAACGAAACGGCCCGCGTCACTTGATCGAATTCAGGTACGCGAGCAGGTCGGCCATCGCCTGAAGGTCGATCTTCTCCTCCAGCCCTTCGGGCATCGCGGACAGCCCGGTGCTGCGGAGCGACGCGATCTTCACCCGTTGCACCGTCTCGCTCATGCCGTCGGTCTTGCGAATCGTCACCGTGTTCGCGGTCTCGGCCGCGATCATGCCGCTGATAATCGTGTCGTCGTCGGTGACGAGCAGGTACGTGTAATACTGCGGCAGCACCTCGCGGTTCGGGTCGATGATGTTCGTCAGCACCGATTCCAGCCCGCGGCTCTTGATGGATGCGAGGTCCGGCCCGACCGCTTCGCCCACGCCGTCGAGCTTGTGGCACGCCGCGCACGACTCCTTGAACACCGACTTCCCCTTCGTCGGGTCGCCCTTCAGGTCGAGCGCCTTCTGATATTTTGCCAGCACGTCCGGCCGCTTGGAAGGTCCGTTGCCGGCGAACAGCTTCGCGACGCGGGCGCGCACCTTCTCGTCCGGCGACTTCAGGAGCAACTGCACGCGTGCCGGTTCGAGGTCGGTGGGCAGCACGACCTTCTTCTCGACCGCGTCGAGGAACGCGTGTACCCACGCCGGGCGGGCGAGAAGCGTTTCGATGGCGGTGGCGCGGATCTTCGGACTCATCGACGGCCACGCGGCGAGCACGATCGCGGGCACGTCGGCGGAATCGTAGCGGGCCAGCACTTCGAGCGCCGCGAGGTGGACCGGTTGCGGTTGCTTCACATCCAGGCACTTCGTGAGAACCGGCTTCGCGTCCGCGAACGGAGCGAGCGCGAGCGTGCGGATCGCGGTCGCGCGCGCGGTAGGATTGGCCTTGTCGTCGGCCGCGGTCCTGGTCGCGTCGGCGAGTAGGTCTTTCAGAATCGCCCCGGCTTTCCCACCTGCAAGGCCAGCAAACTTCTCCCGCGCCGCGTGCGGGAGCTTTGTCACGAACGCCTGCACCAGTTCGCGTGCCAGCGCCTTCTCGGTGTCTGGGAGCTTGTCGAGTACACTCGCCACATCCGCGAGTTCGTCCGGCCGGATTGCGCTCGCAGTCTGCGCGACGAGCGCGAGTAGGAGCGCCTTCCCGCCCGCGGTGGCGCGGAACTTTTCATCCGCGAGTAGTTCCGCGAACAACAGCGAGCTGTGATTTTTTGCCGAACAGAGAATTGCGAACCGCATCGACGCGTTCTCGCCGTCTTTGTGCGCGAGTTCGGCGAGTAGGCTCCTCGGGTACGTGGCCTGGATCGAACCGAGCGTGAAGGCCAGTTGGTAACGAACCCGAGGGTCCGGATCGTTCACGAGTTGCCTGAGCCGAAGCCACAGGCTCGCGTTCGATTGCGCGGCGAGGCCGAAGCCGTCCACGAGCCGCAGCGCGTGCTCGCGCACACGCGGATCCTCGTCGCTGAGCGCAGCGATTACCCGCGGCCAGGCGAGCGGCTTCAATCCGTCCTGAGCGTGAAGGGCGTGCATCCGTGCAACCGGGGATTTCGACTCCTTCGCGAGCTTCTGAAGCGGTTCGGCCGCCGCCTTGTCCTGGCGCTGGTAGATCAGTCGGGCGGCGGTGTCGCGGGTCCAGCCGTTCGGACTTTCGAGCAGCGCGACGAGTTCGGCCGTCGTCGCCTTGCCGAGTTGAGGGTGCTTCGGGCGATTGAAGTCGGTCGGCACGATGCGCCAGATGCGCCCGCGATCAATGCCTCCGGCCACGTTCACGAGCTTCAGCAACTGCGGCGGCAGGAACGCGGCACCCTCGATCAGTTCGCGGTACATATCGACGACGTAGAGGCAGCCGTCCGGGCCGTTCGCGAACTGCACCGGGCGGAACCACACGTCCTTCGACGCCAGGAACTCGCGCCCCTTCTCCGCGCGCTCCGCGGACCAACTCAGCCCCTTCGGTTCGAGTTTCGCGCGGTAGATCAGGTTGTTCGCGATCTCGCCGACGAACACGTTCCCGCGATACGCCGCGGGGAACGCGTCGCCGCGATAGACCGTCACGCCGGTCGCGCCGGTGAAGAAGCCGAACGGCTGCCCGCCCTCGTCGGAGCCGGGCACGAGCTTGTCCTTGCGGAGCCGCGTGCGGGCCTCGCGCCACGGCTCCGGCGGGCTGATCCGGTGCAGGTTCGGGGAGCGCCCGGCCGCGTTGATGTCCACCACCGGCGACGGAGCCACCACGAACGGGTTGCGGTTCGCGTACTTCGCGTCGTAGGCGAGGTGCTCGATCGGGTTGCTGTTGTCGCAGACGAACGTGTCGCCCCAGTCGTCGAGCGTCATGCCGTGCTGCCCGCCGCCGCTGGTCGGCTCGAACGCGTTCGTTCGCGGGTCGAAGCGGATGTTCTGTCGGCGCACCAGCACCGGTTTCGCGTCGGGCTGATCCGCGGCGCGGAGGTTCCCGCCGGCCAGCCCGGTCGCGATGTGGAAGCGGTTGTCCGGCCCCCAGCGGAACGAATTCAGCATCGCCTCGCCGGCCTTGTCGCGGTCGAAGCCGGTCAGCACCTTCCGCTTCACGTCCACCTTGCCGTCGCCCTTCGTGTCCTTGAAGTACCACAGGTCGGGCACCACGCCGACGAACACGCCGCCGTCCCAGCACGCGACCGCGACCGGCGAATCCAGATCGGCCGCGTACACGGTGGACTTGTCGTACATGCCGTCGCCCTTCGTCGATTCGAGCAGCCGGATGCAGCCGCGCTCCTTCGATCCGTTGGGGTTCGCGTACTGGTTGTACTCCGGGAACTCGGCGACGAAGAGTCGGCCGTTCTCGTCGAAGTCCATCGCGACCGGCGAGCGGAGCAGCGGCTCCGCCGCGACCAGTTCCACGCGGAAGCCGGGCACGTCGAACGCCTTCAGCGCGTCGGCCGGCTCCAGCGGCTTGATCTTCGGCAACTCCGCGATGAGGTCGGCCGGCTTCTTGTCTTCGCCGACGGCGAAGGGTAGGGCGAGGAGCGCGGCGACAATGGGAAGGACACACCGGGGCATCTTCGCGTCTCCTGCGGGACCCGGATTCCGTCGACGGGATTCGGATCGAATATTGTTCTGGAACCGACCCCGCCACCGTGGTAAGCTTTCTTTCCTGCTACGATCCTACCCCACACCCCTTCCCGGAGGTATCCCGTGATTCGCCTTCTGACCGCCGCGCTGTTCCTCGCGGCCCTGGCGCTGACCGCCGCCGCCGCCGAACCGGCCCCGATGCCGCACGCGAAGACCAAGGTCGCCGTCGGCGAGCAAGCTCCGGCGTTCGTCATCAAGGACGCGACCGGCAAGACGGTGGACCTCGCCACGCTGACCGCGAAGGGGCCGGTGCTGGTCCGCCTCACCTGCGGCTGCTCCGGCTGCGACAAGGAACTGGCCTACTTCCAGAAGCTCGACGAGGCGTACAAGGGCCAGGGCCTCATCAGCCTGTACGTGTTCAAGGAGCTCGACACGAAGATGGCGAAGTACGCGACCGAGAAGAAGCTCGGCGACGTGCTGTACGCGGTGGACACGAAGGGCGATAGCTGGGGCGTGTTCCAGACCAAGTCGATGCCGACGAACTTCCTGATCGC
>JAYUBA010001218.1:0-3648 GCA_043741075.1 Frigoriglobus sp. | reverse complement strand
GCCTGCGCTTCCTCAGCCCAGGGCAACGCCCTGGGTTTGGAAGGAAGCCGCGAACACCTCCACCGTCGTATCCCGCACCGCTTGCCCGCGAAGCCGCGAGCGGCTGATGGCGGGGATTCCCTCGAACTCTTCGACCGGCGTGCCGTATTCGCTCGCCAGAAGTTCGGCGCGCGTGACCGTTCGCCCGGCGTGCCGCACCACGAACCGCGATTCGCCCTCGGCGGCGACGACCTCTCGCGCCGCGACCGGGCCGGCGAACGCCACCGCGAAGCCGTGCGCCGGGCCGAACGCGGCCCGCAGGCGCGCGCGGATGTGTACCCGCGACGACACCGCCCGCAGCGGCCACGCGCGGCCCATCTGCCGCGCGGATAGCGTCAGCGTCAGGAGCGCTTTGTTCAGCGCGAGCAGCGATGCCGGGTCGGCGCTCGCGGCCATGAACCCGCGCGCCAACCGCTCCGGGTCAAGGCGGCCGGGTAGGTGCAACCCCGCATACGGCCCGAGGTCCGCGACGAGCGGGTGTTTCGCCTGTTCCAGCATCCCGACGAACGAGCGGAACGGCTCCCACTTCACCGCGAGCACTTCGTCGAAGTCATCAGCAGCAGGAAGCAGCGCCTTCTGCGCGTCGGTCAGCACCGCGAGCAGGGCCGGGTCGCGGGCGAAGTTGGTAAGCGGGAGTTCGCCGCCGGCGATCAGTTCGGGGAACAGGCAATCGGGGTTGGTCGCGAGATCGAGGAAATGAACGACCACACCACCCGGCCGCAACACGCGGCGCAGTTCGTCGCGCACCGACGCGAGGTCGGGGAGCGTGTCGAACACGCACAACCCCAGCACCGTTCCGACGAAACCGGACGCGAAGGGTAACGCGGCGGCTTCCGCTTGAATCGTGGGCGCGCCAGGGTACCGGCGGTGGAGCGCGTTCAGGAGTGGTGCGGACGGCTCGGTGTGCGTGACGTCGGCCGCGAGTTCGGGCGCGAGCCAGTCGCGGAGTTGCCCGCCGCCGGCCCCGATTTCGACCAGCGGCCCCGGCGGGGTCGGCAAGAACTTCGCCAGCGCCGCGCGGACGATGCGCCGCGTCAGGCGGTCCCACGGCCGCCGCACGCGGGCGAGGTGATCGAGCAGCGCCGGGTCGTGCCAGCGGTCGAGGGGGGACGGGAGCATAGGAAACAAGGTTGCGCGGGAATGAAACCGCTGTGCTTGCTTTGCTTTGACCTCCCCCTTGAGGGGGAGGTCGGCGAGGCTTTGCGAGCCGGGTGGGGGGAAAGCGACACGCGCGGAGTGACGTTACCCCCCACCCGCCGCGTCCAGAGCGACGCAGCGACCTCCCCCTCAAGGGGGGAGGTCAAAGCCCAAACGTCACCCCACGGCGGCCGGCAGCGCGATGGTGAACTTCGTGCCGCGGCCGGGTTCGCTCTGCACGTCGATGGTGCCGCCGTGCGCGGCCACGATCTTCCGCGTCGTCGCCAGGCCCAGCCCGTTGCCGTCCGGCTTGGTCGTGTGGAACGGGCGGAACAGCTTCGCCAGCGCCCCCGGCGCGATGCCCACGCCCGTGTCGATCACGTCGAGGAACACCGTCCCGCCCTCGCACCTCCCGATCAGGGAGAGCGTGCCGCCGTCGGGCATCGCCTGCTCCGCGTTCAGCATGAGGTTGAGCAGCGCCTGCTCGAACAGGTCCGCGTCGAGGCACACGGCCGGCAGGTCGGGCGCCGGGAACCAGTTGATCTCGACGCCCCGCTGCCGGGCCGTCGGGCCGAGGAAGTCGATCATCCGCGACACCACCGCGTCCAGCGGCGTCGGCTTGGCGTGCAGTTCGCGGAGGCGGGCGAAGCGGAGGAAGTCGTTGGAGAGTTCCACGAGTTTGCAGCACTCGCCGGACAGCCGGCCGACGCGGTCGAGGGCGCGGCGCTCGCGCGGCGTTTCCGCCGTCTCGAAGTCCTCGGCCAGCAGTTGCAGGTTGAGCGAGAGGGTGCCGAGGTGGTTCTTGATCTCGTGGATGAACCCGGCCGCGAGTTCGGCGATCTCCGACGTCAGCTCCGCCGCGGGCGCGGGGGTGCAGGAATCGGCCGGCGGTTCGCGGGGCGCGGTGTCGGTCATGGCGGAGCCTCTGTTTCCGCGCTTAATCTACGCACCGGCGCGCCCTTGAAAACGTCCGCCCGGTTGCAATCCTAATCTGGAGCGACCGTGAAGCCCGGCTCTGCGGGCGACAGGTCGCGATCCGAAGCGGCAGCGACCGTGAAGCCCGGCTTTGCGGGCGACAGGTCGCGAGGCTCAATACTGTCGGCCCGGCCTCTCCGCGTTCATGCTCCGGGCCACCCGGCGTACCCCACCTGGACAGCAGCAATGGCGGACTCCCTTCGCGGCAAACTCGGCATCGTGGTCGGCGGCGGCCCCGCGCCCGGCATCAACGGCGTCATCAGCTCGGTCACCATCGAGGCGATCAACCGCGGGCTGGAGGTCGTGGGCGTCCGCGACGGGTTCAAGCACCTGGCCGCCGGCGACTTCTCTCAAGTGCGCCCGCTCACCATCCCGGACGTGGCCCCGTACTACCAGCGCGGCGGGTCGCTGCTCGGCACCAGCCGCACCAACCCGGCCAAGAACCCGGAGCACATGGCCGCCCTGCTCGACGGGCTGAGCAAGCTCGGCATCAAGTACCTCGTCACCATCGGCGGCGACGACACCGCGTACAGCGGGTCGCAGGTGTACGCGCACGCGAAGGGCGCGATCAAGGTGGCGCACGTCCCCAAGACGATCGACAACGACCTGCCGCTCCCGCCGGGCATCCCGACGTTCGGGTTCGAGACGGCCCGGCACTACGGCGTACAGGTGGCCCGCAACCTGCACGAGGACGCGAAGACCACGGGCCGCTGGTACCTCGTGGTGAGCATGGGCCGCGCCGCCGGGCACCTGGCGCTCGGCATCGGCAAGGCGTCGGCCGCCACCGTCACGCTGATCGCGGAGGAGCTGAAGGGCAAGGACGTGACGCTCGAACTCATCTGCGACATCATCATCGGCTCGATGATTAAGCGGAAAGCCCAGAACAAGGGGTACGGCCTCGCGGTGCTGGCCGAGGGACTGCTGGAGGAGATCGGCGAGATCAAGCTGCGCGACATGATGGAGAAGAACCCCGGCAAGTTCGGCAACTTCGAGCTGGACGCGTTCGGGCACCTGCGGCTGGGCGAGATCGAGTTCGGCCGGCTGATCCGCACGACGACCGCCTCGCGGCTCAAGGACCTGGGCCTGAAGTTCGACATGGTGGACAAGGACCTGGGCTACGAACTCCGCTGCGCCGACCCGATCCCGTTCGACGCCGAGTACACCCGCAACCTGGGCTACGGGGCGGTGAAGTTCCTCATGTCGCCGGCCGCGGACGCGAACGGCGTGGTGGTCACGTTCGTCGGCGGGAACATGGTGCCGCGGCCGTTCCCGGAGATGATCGACCCGGTCACCAAGAAGATGCGGACGCGGCTCGTGGACATCGCCGGCGAGAACTACGAGGTCGCCCGCCGGTACATGATCCGGCTGGAGCAGAGCGACTTCGACGCCGCCGCCCGGCTGGAGCGCCTGGCCGCCGTGGTGAAGCTGACCCCCGCCCAGTTCCGCGAGCGGTTCGAGTACATCGTGAGGTAGTGGACAGTGGACAGCAGAGAAGAG
>JAYUBA010001217.1:0-3651 GCA_043741075.1 Frigoriglobus sp. | reverse complement strand
CGCGTGCCTACCGGTCGAGTGGCCGCTGCCGCCGTTCGCGCCCGAGCGCGAGGCGGCGCTGGCGCTCACGGGCGGAACCGTCGCCCTCGTGCTGGCCGCCGCGTTTGTCCTTCGCACATGGGTGGTGCGGACACTCCGCCGCGACCCCGACCGCCGCATTGAGGTCTCGCACGCCTACGGCCGGTTCCGGCGCGTCCTCTTCTTCGTGAACGTTTCCGCCGTCACCGCCTGCGTCCTCGCCTTCGGCTGGGGCTGGCTGGTTCAGCACGAACTGCGTGTCTCCTGGAACGGCGAGAACCAGATCGCCCCGTTCGCCGAACTCGCCGTGCCGCTGCCGTACTTCGCCGTGCTGCTCGGCTGCTGGCTCATCTACTACGACGCCGAACGGGCGCTCCACCGCGCCCTCCACGTCGGCGGGCGCGCGTTCTGGCCGCGGCACGCGTACCTGCTCCACAACCTGCGGCAGTTCTCCCTCATGGTGATGCTGCCGGTGGCGCTGATCGTCACTCAACAGACGCTCGGCCGGTTCGCCCCCGAGACGACGCGCACCGACGTTTACCGCGTCGCGTCGCTGGCGGTGGTGCCGGTGTTGTTGCTGCTCATGCCGCTGTTGCTGAAGCCGCTGCTGGGGCTGGAAACGATGCCCGCCGGGCCGATTCGCGACCGGCTAGAAGCGCTGGCGAAGCGCCTCAACTTCCGCTGCGCCGACTTCCTCCTGTGGCCGACGCACGGGGCCGCGGTGAACGCGATGATCGCCGGCCTGTTGCCCCGCGTGCGGTACGTCGTGTTCACCGACCGCATTCTCGAAGACCTGCCGCCGGACGAGTTGGACGCGGTGTTGGGCCACGAGATCGGGCACGCGAAGCACGCGCACATCTGGCTGTACGCCGGGTTCCTCACGCTCAGCCTCTCGGTTCTCGCGGCGCTGGTGCTGTACGCCGCCCAGCAGATCGACGACTCTGGGGCGCTGGAGCGGCCGGACTACAAGACGTGGTTCGAGGAGTACAAGACGTGGCTGGCGCTGCCGCCGGTGGCGCTGGTGGCGGGCTACCTGTTCGTGGTGTTCGGGGCGCTGTCGCGGCGGTGCGAGCGGCAGGCCGACGTGTACGGGTGCAAGGCGGTGTCGTGCGGCGACCCGGCCTGCGCCGGGCACGACGCGAAGACGATTTACCCGCCGGGCGGTCACCGCCTGTGCCCGACCGGCATCCGAACCTTCGCCCGCGCCCTGGAGCGCGTCGGCGACCTGAGCGGCGTGAGCATGACCTCGGCACCGGAGCCGCTGACGCCCGGTCGCGTGCTGCGCGCCGGGTGGGAGTGGGTGCGCCACTGGCTCCACAGCCCGATACCCCACCGGGTCGCGTTCCTGCTCGCGCTGATCGACCGACCGGCCATCGAGCCGCGGTTCCAGTGGCGGGTGTTCGCGTTCAAGTGCGCGCTGATGGCGGCCCTGGCCGCGGCGCTCGTCGCACTCGGCGAGGCCGTCGGGTGGAAGGAGCTGTTCGACGCGCTGTGAAGAACCCACCCCCCAACCCCGAAGGGTAGGGGAGGCAGACGTGCGCGAGCCGCTTGCGGCTTCGCGGGCTGTGCGCGCGTCCCGCGAAGCCGCAAGCGGCTGTCCGGCTCCCCTCCCTTCAGGGAGGGGTTGGGGGTGGGTCTTCTGGCTTCTCCCCGCCCAGATCATCGGGTACGATGGGACACGACCGACCGACCCCGGAGGAAGTTCGATGAGCGAAGCCCCGCTGCCGGCCCGCCCGCGTACCACGCGCTTCCGCTGGCCGCTCGCCATCGCGCTGGGCCTCGGCTGCGGTGTGGCGTTCATCACCTACGCCGCCGTATCCGAACGCGCGCGGTCGGGCGACGAATCGGAGGCGAGGGCCAAGGCGCCGCTCGGCATGAAGAACTTGGGCGAGGCGCAAGCGGTCGCGCTGCGGAAGCCGGACGACAAGGACAAGAAGGACGAGAAGAAGAAGGTCGCGGCCCCCGAACTCGACGGCGGGATCGCGTGGCTCAACACCGGCGGGCCGCTGTCGCTCAAGAAGGACCTCAAGGGTAAAGTCGTCCTCCTCGACTTCTGGACGCTCTGCTGCATCAACTGCATTCACGTCATGCCGGACCTGGCGAAGCTGGAGAAGAAGTACCCGAACGAGCTGGTGGTGATCGGCGTCCACTCGCCCAAGTTCGAGAACGAGAAGGTGACCGCCAGCATCCGCAAGGCGGTCCTCCGCTACCAGATCGAACACCCGGTCGTGAACGACGCGGACCACACCATCTGGGACAAGTACGAGGTGGACGCGTGGCCCACGATGGTCCTCATCGACCCGGAAGGGAACCTCGTCGGGTTCACCTCCGGCGAGGGCAACTACGAACTGCTCGACATCGTCATCGGCAAGCTGGTGGACGAGCACAAGAAGAAGAAGACGCTGGACGAGAAGCCGATCCGGTTCGACCTCGCGAAGTTCCGCGAGAGCGGCGACACCCCGCTGTTCTTCCCCGGTAAAGTGGTCGCGGACGCGCCGGGCCAGCGCCTGTTCATCGCCGACAGCACGCACCACCGCATCGTGGTCACCGACCTCCAAGGGAACAAGATCGCGGTGATCGGCACCGGCACGCCGGGCAAGGCGGACGGCGGGTTCGACGCGGCGCAGTTCGCCGACCCGCAGGGCATGGCCGTTCGCGGCGACACGGTGTTCGTGGCCGACCGCAAGAACCACCTGATCCGCGAGATCGACCTGAAGGCGAAAACGGTGACGACGGTCGCCGGCAACGGCACCCAGGACCACGAGCACGACAGCCGCCGACTCACGAGCGCCGTAAACGCGCGGGAGATCGGCTTGAACAGCCCGTGGGACGTGCTCCTTGAGGGCGACAAGTTGTACGTCGCGATGGCCGGGCACCACCAAATCTGGCTGCTCGACCTGAAGGGGAAGAAGATCGAGCCGTTCGCCGGGAGCGGGCGGGAGACGCTCACCGACGGGCTGCTGCGGAAGGCCGCGTTCGCCCAGCCGAGCGGGCTGACGACCGACGGCAAGAGCCTGTTCGTCGCGGACAGCGAGACGAGTTCGCTCCGGCAACTGCCGCTGACCGCGGACCCGGAGGCGCGGGTGAAGACGCTCGTCGGCCGCTCGCTGTTCGTGTTCGGCGACCTGGACGGACCGGGGCAGGTGGCCGACGACCCGCTCGTGTCGAAGCCGGAGGCCCGCATCCAGCACGCGCTGGGCGTGGTTCACGTGAACGGCACGCTCTACGTGGCGGACACTTATAACAGCAAGATCAAGGCGTTCGACCTGAAGACCGGCGAGTTGACGACGCTGGTGAGCGGTCGGCCGCTGGGCGCGTTCGGCCCGGCGGTGTTGAACGAGCCGGGCGGCATCAGCCACGCGAACGGCAAGCTGTACGTCGCCGACACCAACGCCCACCGCGTCCGCGTGATCGACATCGCGACGAAGGCGGTGACGACGCTTCAACTGAAGGGCGTCGAGCCGCCCGCGCCGGTGAAGGAACCGGCGAAGGGGAAGTAGTAGCCGGCGCATTGCCTTTGACCTCCCCCCTTGAGGGGGGGACAGACGGTCGGCGTCGAGATCGAATGCGGGTGCGACCCGGCGCATTGCCTTTGACCTCCCCCCTTGAGGGGGAGGTCGCCGCGTCGCTTTG
>JAYUBA010001216.1:0-3652 GCA_043741075.1 Frigoriglobus sp. | reverse complement strand
CGCGCCCCGGTCTGCCCCGTCGTGATTCACACGAGTAACTCCGACGCGGCCGTTTCGATGACGGAAACACTCCGCGCGTCTGGTTGGAAGACCCGGCGCGTCGTGCCGATGGACGATACCAAGTGGGTCGAAGACGACTGGTTCTTCGCAATGCGCCGGGCGCTCGTTGGCCCGATCAAACGTAACCGTTCCGGGAGCCCAAAATGACGACTTCGCGCCGCGATTTCCTTCGTATCGGTGGCCTCGGCCTGTGCGGCGTCGGCGCGCTCGACGTGCTCCGCGCGCACGCGGCGCCCGCTTCCACCGCGAAGGCCAAGCAGATGATCGTGTGCTGGCTCGGCGGCGGCCCGCCGCACACCGACATGTTCGACATGAAGCCGGACTCCTCCGAGGAGTACCGCGGCCTCTGGAAGCCGATTCAGACCAACGTGACCGGCCTTCAAGTCGGCGAACTGCTGCCGGAACTGGCGAAGCGCGCCGACAAGTACACCGTCATTCGCTCGGTGTCCACACTCAACAAGCCGGGCGACCACAGCCAGGCACCCTTGTACTGGCTCACCGGCAACCCGCGACTCACCACCGGCTCCGACGAATACCCGATGTACGGGAGCGTCGTGAACAAGCTCCGGCCCGGCCCGGCCGACCTGCCCACGTTCGCGGTGCTGGACGAGATCGACGTTCACACGCACAACGCGCTGGCCCGCAACTTCATGGGGTCCGCGCACAGCCCGTTCATCATGAACCCGCTCAAGGACAAGGACGCCGTCACCAAGATGCTGACGCCTCAACTGGACGTGCCGGCACTCGACAAGAACGCGGACCTGCTCAAGGCGCTCGATACGAAACTCCGCCGTAACGACGCGCAGGACGAGTTGATCGCGGGTCTGGACCAGTACCAGCAGACCGCGTTCAACCTGCTCCGCTCGCCCAAACTTCGGCAGGCGCTCGACATCTCGAAGGAACCGGTGAAGTCGGTCGAGCGGTTCCTTCGCAACAAGCCCGCGAAGGCCAAGTACCCGATCGGCGACCCGCTGCACTTCCTGCTCGCGCGGCGGTTGGTGGAAGCCGGCGTGCCGGTCGTCCACTTCAACCTCGGCTACTGGGACTGGCACGGCGACAACTTCACCGCGGGCAGGCAGCAGATCCCGATGTTCGACGCGGGCCTCGCGGCGCTGCTCGACGACCTCGAATCGCGCGGGCTGCTCGATTCGACCATCGTGCTGGCGCTCGGCGAGATGGGCCGCAAGCCGAAGATCGACAGCCCGAAGGCGGCCGGGGCCGGGCGCGACCACTGGGACTACGCGCAGTTCGTGATCGCCGCCGGCGGCGGGTTCAACCGCGGGTGCGTGGTGGGCGCGACGGACAAATTGGGGGAGCGGGTGACGGACACGTTCTACAAGGTGGAGAGCTTCGGCCGCACGCTGTACCACCTGCTCGGCATCGACCCCGACACGGTGGTGAACACGCCCACCAACCGCCCGGTGAAGCTGATCGTCGAGGACGCACCACTCATCAAAGAGGCGATCGCGTAGCTTCGTAAGACAGGCTTCCAGCCTGTCATTCCTGGACACGACAGACTGGAAGCCTGTCCTACATCAAAGACCCCAATGCACACCCTCCCCCGCCGCTCGTTCCTCACCGCGGGCGCGCTGGCGGTCGGCGGCCTCACGCTGCCCGATCTCCTTCGCGCGCGGGCCGCGCAGCCGGTGCCGCACACGCGCGGCAAAGCAGGAGGGGGTTTGGGGGAACCCGCGGGGGGTTCCCCCAACAAAGCCGTCATCATGGTCTACCTCAACGGCGGACCGTCGCACATGGACATGTACGACCTCAAGCCCGACGCGCCGGCGGAATACCGCGGCGAGTTCAACCCGATCCAGACGAACGTGACCGGGGTGCAGATCAGCGAGCACCTGCCGCTGCACGCGACCATCGCCGACAAGTTCGCCATCGTCCGCAACATGAAGTTCCAGCAGGAAGGGCACACCGCCCCGGAGCTTTACAGCGGGTTCCTGCGCGGCAACCGGCCGGCATTCGGCTCCGTCGTGAGCCGGCTCCGCGCGGACGCCGGCGCGCGCAGCCCGCTCCCGCCGTACGTGTACCTCGGCGACGCGAACCACGTCGGCCACCCCGGCTTCCTGGGCAAGGCGCACGAGGCGTACATCCCCGGCGAGAAGGCCGCGAACCTCGGCCGGTCAAAGCAAATCACGCTCGAACAACTCGGCCAGCGCCGCGAACTCCTAAAGACATTCGACACGGCGAAGCGCGCCCTCGACGACCCGAAGGGCAGCCGCGCGAGCATGGATTCGTTCACGGCGCAAGCTCTTGAGATGATGACCACGGACGCGGCCCGCGACGCGTTCGACCTGTCGAAGGAGCCGGCCAAGCTCCGCGAGCGGTACGGCCGCGGCACCGAATACATCCTCGCTCGAAGGCTGGTGGAAGCCGGCGTGCCGGTAGTGACGATCACCCCGCAGAACCACGGCGTCCCGTCGAAGTGCAACGGTCAGTGGGACCACCACGACCACGTCTTCGAGTGCCTGAAGGCGATCCTGCCGCAGTACGACCGCAGCGTTCACGCGCTCATCACCGACCTGCACGACCGCGGGTTAGCGGACGACGTGGCGGTCGTGATCTGGGGCGAGATGGGCCGCACGCCGCGGGTGGGCACGCAGCGCGGCACGAGCGGGGGTCGCGACCACTGGCCGCAGTCGGGGTTCGCGCTGCTCGCGGGCGGCGGCTTCACAACGGGGCAGGTAGTCGGCGCGACGAACGCGAAGGGCGAGCGGCCGGTGGGCACGCCGTACACGCCGCAGAACGTGCTGGCGACGATCTACCGGCACCTCGGCATCGACCCGCAGACGACGTTCCCCGACCACTCCGGCCGCCCGATCTTCCTGCTGGATGATCCGACGCCGATCAAGGAAGTAGTGTGACGACTCGGCGCGACGCGGTCCGTCGGTCAATCCCGTTCGTCCAGCTCCGCCCAGTATCCCTCCACCTCGCGCAGGGCGGTTTGGAGTTGTGCGGAGAGCAGTTCCCGCGCCCCGATCCGCTTGCCGTGCCGTCCGTCGAAGCTGAGGTGTTCCAGGTAGGACACGTACACGGCGTTCTTTACTTCCGGTGTCGCCTGACGGTACACGTCGTCGATGAAGCTGAAATGCTCGCGCACGGTGGCTGCGTCCTCGGCGCTGATCGCGGCCTGAGTCGCTAGCGCGAAGGCGCCCATTTCACAGTGGAGTAGGCCACGGCGACACTCGTCGATGTCCGCGTCGATCGCGGGGAACTGCTCCGCGAGCATCGAAACGAATCGCGCGTGATCGACTGCACCTCCCATGACTTCTCCTTTCGCGAGTGTCGATCATACCAGCAGCGTGCGGATTTCGCGGCTCACGGCTTCGATGACCGTTTCCAGTGAGCCGGGGGCGACGGCCGCGATGATCTCCTGATAGATGCCGTAGCCGTAGCTGCTCGCGGCCGGCAGGTAGCCCGGTTGCCAGTCGTTCGTCACGGTCGCGATCATCAGCGCCGCAGATGGGAAGCGCGAGCGGAGCGTGGTCTGGAACACTTGGTACAGTTCGCCGGGACAAAACACCCAGACCGAATCGCCCAGCCGCGACACCGACACGCGGTACGGGTACGCGGGGCCGGGCGG
>JAYUBA010001215.1:0-3659 GCA_043741075.1 Frigoriglobus sp. | reverse complement strand
TCCACTCCACCGCCCGCCCCCGCTTCACCCAGGAGCCTCTCTCATGCCGCGCCTCGTACCCGCCCTGTTACTCGCCGCCTTCGGGATGGCCGTCGCGCTCGCGCCGGCCCCCGCCGCGCCAAAGGCCGATGAGGTGAAGATCACCTGGAAGAAGACCGTGCTGGACGACAAGTTCCGGTCGGAAGGCGTCGCCATTGCCGACGTGAACAAGGACGGCAAGATGGACGTGCTCAACGGCGAGTACTGGTACGAGGCACCGGACTGGAAGGCGCACGAGATGCAGCCGTTCAAGGACCACGCAAAGATTACCGAGGACGGCCTGAAGGGCTACAGCCGGGTGTTCGCGTGCTGGGCCGAAGACCTCAACGGCGACGGCTGGGCCGACCTCATCGTCATCGCGTTCCCCGGCGAGCCGTGCTACTGGATGGAGAACCCCAAGGGCAAGGACGGGCACTGGAAGAAGCACGTCATCTGGGATTCCGCGTGCAACGAGACGCCGCTCTACACGGACCTCCTGGGCGACGGCAAGCGAGTGCTGGTCATGGGCTTCCAGCCGCCGGGCAAGGGGAACGAGGGGCAGATGGGCTACTTCACCCCGGACCCCAAAGACCCGACCGCGAAGTGGGTCATGCACCCGATCAGCGAGCCGAGCACGCCCGCGAAGATGGAGAACGGCAAGGAAGTGCCCAACACGCGTAAGGAGATTCCCGGCACGCAGCGGTTCAGCCACGGGCTGGGCGTCGGCGACCTCAACGGCGACGGCCGGCTCGACGTGATGACCAGCGGGGCCACCACCGGCGGCGTCGGGGCGTGGTGGGAGCGGCCGGAGAAGCCGGACGGCAAGACGCCGTGGAAGATGCACCCGCTGCCGATCGGCGACGCGTGCGCGGACATGTTCGCTTACGACGTGGACGGCGACGGCAAGGCCGACATCATCAGCTCGTCGGCGCACCAGTTCGGCATCTGGTGGCACAAGCAGCGCCCCGCCGACAAGGACGGCAACCCGACCTTCCAAAAGATGGACCTGTTCCCGAAGCTGGTGTCCGAGACGCACGCGGCGCACTTCAAGGACATCGACGGCGACGGCCGCCCGGACTTCATCACCGGGAAGCGGTGGTGGAGCCACGGCAAGGGCGAACCCGGCTCCGACGCCCCGGCCGCCATCTACTGGCTGAAGAACACCAAGGGCGCCGACGGCATCGCGCAGTTCACCCCGATGCTCATCGACGACGACTGCGGGGTGGGCACGCAGTTCGAGGTCGCGGACATCAACGGCGACGGCCTGCTCGACATCATCGTGTCGAACAAGAAGGGCGTGCGGGTCATCGTGCAGGAGCGGAAGAAGTGACCATAATGTCGCCCGATCAGCCGTCGTGGGGTCCGGTCCGGATCGCGATCTGGGCCTTGGCCGCTGTCGCCGTGTCCGTGTGGCTCGGGCCGAAACTGGTCCGCCACTTCCGCCCGCCCGAAGACCGGTTCATGGACTTCTCGCAGGAGTGGCTGTCGGCGAAGAACTACTGGGCCGGCACGCCGGTGTACGCGAACCAGACGGAGGCGCTGTTCCGGCACACCGGCCAGACGCCGAAGCGGGCCGGAAACATGCTCCCGTGGAACGCGCACCCTCCGGCCGCGACCGCGCTGACACTGCCGTTCGGAAAGTTGTCCTACCCCGACGCCCTTCAGTTGTGGAACCTGCTCACGTTCCCGCTGTTCCTGGTCAGCGTGGGGCTGGTGTTACGGGAACTCGGAACCCACTTGCGGCTCTGGTCGGTGTTCCCGGCAATCGTGCTTCTGCTCCTGTTCGATCCGCTCTACCAGCAACTCGCGCAGGGGCAACTCAACTTCCTTCTCCTCTTCTTGATCACGCTCGCCTGGGTCGCGGACCGGCACGGCCGAATAGGGTGGGCCGGGGTCGCGCTCGGTCTCGCCGCCGGGCTGAAACTCTACCCCGCGTTCCTGTTCGCGTACTTCCTCTTCGGCGGTCGCCGGCGGGCGCTCCTGACTGGCGGGATCGCGTTCTTCGCGGTGAACGGGCTGGCACTCGCCCTCCTCGGCATCGCGGAGTTCCAAACGTACATCCGGGAGGTCGTCCCGAGCCTGTCGAATTACCGAAGTTCGTGGGGTAACCTGTCGCTGACGGGCTTCTGGCTCCGCATTTTCGACCCACAAGCACACGAGAACGTAATCCCGCTGGTGGTGTACCCGCTGGTCGCAAAGGTTCTCGTACTCGTGTCGCAAGTCGTCATCACGATGGTGGTCGCGTGGAGGGCGTGGTCCGCCAAATCGGTTGCGGCGCGCGACGGGGCGTTTGCCACGACGGTCGCCGGCATGGTTCTCGTTTCGCCCATCGCATGGACTCACTATTTCGTGCTGCTGGTGATGCCGATCGGTTTGGTATGGCAGCGGTTACGCGACAGACCCATACGGTGGGTCATGGTGACAGCGTTTGTGATTCTGTGGTTGCCCGGTCACTACATCGTCGCGCTTACCCTCGGCTACGAACAGGCCTTCGCGCGACTGCAAGGCCGCGTGCCCGAACCGCTGACGCCCGGCGCGAACCTCGCGGTCATTTCCCTCGCGACGTACGCCCTCGTGGCCCTTTTCGTGCTCGTCCTGCTCGTTCCGGCGGGCGGGGACGAGGACGGGGACGAGCCGGTCCGCGACGGCGACGGGACCGGCGAGTCCGACGAGGAGCGGCTCGACCGCCGGCTGTTCGGTCCGCCCGGCGGTTGAACCGCTCCCGGCGCGCCCTATCATCAACCCCGACGACACCTTCCTAACGGTAAGGGGCCATTCCCCAATGCGGCACGTGCTTTCCGCTCTGGTGCAGAACCAGCCGGGCGTCCTGGCGACCGTCGCCGGGATGCTCCACTCCCGCGGGTTCAACATCGACAGCCTCGCCGTCGGCGAGACCGAGACGCACAACCTGTCCCGCATGACGTTCGTCGTCCACGGCGACGACAACGTGCTCGACCAGGTGCGCAAGCAACTCGACAAGATCGTCACCGTCGTGCGCGTGGACGACATCAGCTCGGAGAACTTCGTCGAGCGCGACCTGATGCTCATCAAGGTGACGTGCGCCGCCCCGCAGCGGCCGGAGGTGTTCCAACTGTCCGAGAGCTTCCGCGGCCGGATCACCGACATCCAGCACAACAACGTGATGATCGAGATCAGCGGCACCGAGGGGAAGGTCGAGGCGTTCATCGCGCTGATGCGGCCCTACGGCATCATGGAACTGGCCCGCACCGGGCGCATCGCGCTGGTCCGCGGCGACGCCCAGGCACCGGTCGCCGCGGAGGGGACGTGAGTACCGCACCCGAAAAGATCGTGCTCCCGACGCGCCGGCTCGACCCGAAGCTGGTGGAACTGCTCCGCGCGCTCAAGCCCGGCGACCGCATCAAGGTGACGCAGGCGGTGCGCGTCGGCGCGAAGACGTGGACGGCGGAGGCGACCGGTGCGTTCCGCGGCCTCGCGTACCTGGCGACCGGCGTCACCACCGAGCGCGTGAAGGAAGACGACCTGGTCGTGCCCGTGGTCCGGTTCACCAAGCCCAACGGCGAGTTGACCAGCATTTCGCTCGACGAGAACACGACGGTCGAGCGGGGGTGAGGGTGTCGTCTTCGGCCTGACGGGCTGGGATTCCTCAGCCCAGGGCAACG
>JAYUBA010001214.1:0-3664 GCA_043741075.1 Frigoriglobus sp. | reverse complement strand
GCGGTTGCAAGGTTTGGAGGAAGGCGCGTTCGACGTGATTCTGGCGAACCCGCCGTACTACGCGAAGTCGGAAATCACGCGGCTGTTCGTGGAGGGCGCCCGCGACCTGCTGAGGCCCGGCGGCCGGTACTACATCGTGACCAAGATGCCGACGGCCGTGATGCCGCTCATCTTCGACACGTTCGGCGACTGCTCGGTGATCGAAAACCGCGGGTACTCGGTGGTCATTTCCGGCGTGTAGGACAGGCTTCCAGCCTGTCCGGCAATGACAGGCTGGAAGCCTGTCCTACGAAAGCGCGGCGCGCAACTCCTTCACCAACTGCGTCACGTCCGCGAGTGCCTTGGCGCGGTCGGTCGCCGCGGCTTCGAGCTTCTTCACCACCGCGCTGCCCACGATCACCCCGTCGGCGATGTCCTTCAGCTCGCGCACCTGCTCCGGCCGGCTCACCCCGAACCCGACGCACAGCGGCAGGTCGGTCATCGTGCGGAGGCGCGCGAGTTGGTCGCGGAGGGCCGCCGGCAGCGCCTCCCGTGCGCCGGTGACGCCGACCACGCTCACCACGTACACGAACCCGCCGCACGCCTTCACCACCTTCTCCGCGCGCCGCGGCGACGTGGTCGGCGTGACGAGCAGGATCAGCTTGAAGTCGCGATCCTTCGCGAGCGCCGACAACTCCTCCGCCTCTTCCACGGGAAGGTCGGGCACGACGGCCCCGCTCACCCCGGCGGCCTTCGCGGCGTCGATGAACGCGGCCGTCCCCTTCTTGAACATGAGCGAGTACGACGCCATCGCGACGAGCGGCGGCACAGGGGGCTTACGCCCCCCGCTCAGGAAGTCGGCGCTCACGTCGCGCAACATCGCGAACGTGTCCGCGAGCTTCAGGCGCTTGCCGAGCGCGCGGGTGTACGACGCTTGAATCACCGGGCCGTCGGCGATGGGGTCGGAGAACGGGAACCCGACCTCGAAGAGGTCCGCGCCGGCGTCGGCCGCGGCCGGGAGCAGTTCGCGGGTGAACGCGAGGTCCGGGTCGCCGGCGGTGACGAACGGCATGAACGCGGCCCGCTTTTCGGCGCGGAGGCGGCGGAAGAGATCGTCGATGGGGTTCATGAAGGTGTTTTACGCGCGGCCGATCGGATTTCCCGCACGCGCGGGGCGGTTTCCGGACAGTATGGGGGCATGAACCGGTTACTGATGATCCTCCGCGAGCAACGCGCGGGCGCCCCGCCCGCCACCGATCGGGAACTGCTCGACCGCTTCCGCGCCGCCCGCGACGGGGCCGCGTTCGCCGAACTCGTGCGCCGGTACGGGCCGCTCGTCTGGGGCGCGTGCCGCCGCCGGCTCGCGAACGCGGAGGACGCGGAGGACGCGTTTCAGGCCACCTTCCTGGTTCTGCTCCGCCGGGCGGAGCGGTTGAACGGCGCCGCGCCGCTCGGCCCGTGGCTGTATCAGGTCGCGGTGATGACCGCCCGCAACGCGATCCGCGGGAACCGGCGGCGGGCCGCGGTCACCGGGCCGATGGGGCACGAGGTTCCCGCGCCCGAGCCGGAGCCGACGGCCGAGCACCCGGACCTCGACGCGGCGCTGCTCGCGCTGCCGGAGCGGGACCGCGCGGCGGTGGTGCTGTGCCACTTACAGGGGCTGACCCGGCGCGAAGCGGCCGAGCGCCTCGGGTGCCCGGAGGGGACGCTCTCCGCCCGGCTCAACCGGGCGATGCAGCGCCTCCGGGCGCGACTGGGTGGGGGCGCCCCGGTGGTGCTGGCCGCACCCGCGGTCGCGCTCCCGGCCGGGCTGGCGTCCGCGACCGTTCGTTCGGCAACGATCTATTCCACTTCCGCCCTGGTCACGGTCGGCGTGTCGCCGGCCGTGGTCGGGCTGACCGACGGGGTACTTCACATGATCTGGATGAAGAAGGTGATGACCGCGGCCGTGGCGGCGGTTCTCGTGGTCGGTGCCGGGGCGTTCGCCCTCGGCGTGTCGGGCCGGTCGGAGAACGTCGCCCGCGCGACCGAACCGCTCACACCGGGCGCACCGCCTGCCGCGCCGGAGGCGGCGGACCCGCTGAAGCGGGTCGAGAAGCGGCTGGCCGACCTGGAGAAGCAGAAGCAGTTGCTCGACGCGACACTCGCGGACCTCCAGGCCGAGAAGAAGAAGCTGGAGGACGCGAAGAAGGAGAAGGAGGCCGAGGCCGACGCGCTCGACCTGGGGAGGGACATCGCGGTGGCGGTCGGCGAGAGCGACTGGCCGCGCCCGTACCTCGTTCGCGAGGTGGTCAACGGCCGGGTGGCCGAGATGACGTGCTCGAACCTGGACCTCCTCACGACGTACCTGGCGCGGGTACACAACGACCCGAAGGGGCCGAAGAAGCTTCGCATCTCGGCGAACAAGGGGCAGTCGATGGACGAACTTGGGAAGGTGTTCGCGGCGTGCGCGTCGGCCGGTTATGCGAAGGCCGCGTTCAGCCAAACCGAGCGGCCCCTCTTAATTTCCAGGGTGGATCTCTCCGGCCGACAAGGAGTGACCCTCTGGTCCGTGACACGAGGCGAGTTACCTCCCGATCCGGGTGAGATCGACCTGACCAAGTACAAAGGTCCGAAGAAGCCGTGACCGCGGTCACAGGAACTTGATGCACAGCACGCCGGCCACCACCAGCGCCGCGCCGAGCAACCGGCCGAGGGTGACCGGTTGCTCGTTCAGGCCCACGAGCGCGAAGTGGTCGAGCGCGAGCGAGCAGAGCAACTGCCCGCCGACGACCAGCGCGATGAACAGCGCCGCCCCGAGCCGCGCGGTGAGCGCCGCACCGGCCAGTACGATGAGCGCGCCGAGCGGCCCGCCGATCCAGTTCCACCACGGCGTCTCGCGCAGCACCGCCATGCTCGGCACCGGCGGCCGGAAGACGAGCATCGCGGCGGCGGCCGTGAGGACGGTGCCGAGGATGGAGAGGCACGCGGCGAACAGCGGGTTGTCGCCGAGGCTCTTGCGGAAGCTGCCGTTCGCGGACGCCTGCAGCGCGATGCACGCGCCGGCGCCCATTGCCAACAGCGCGAAGAGGGTCGTTTGCATGAGGGGAGTTGTACGAAGCGCGGGCGCGGTCAGGCGTCCGCGTTCAGCACCAACTGCGTGTGGGTCACGTCGAGCCAGCGGTCGAACTTGCGGCCCACCTCCCGGAACGTGCCGATCACCTCGAAGCCGAGCGCGGCCTGGAGCGCGAGGCTCGCGGTCTGCGTGCTGCACGCCCCGCCGATGACGGTGTGAAGCCCGAGCGCCTTCGCCCGGTCGATGAGGTCGAGCAGGAGCGCCTTCCCGGCCCCGCGGCGGTGGTGCTCGTGGTGGATGTACACCGACGCCTCCGCGGACCGCGCGTACCCGCACCGCGACTTCCACGGCGACAGCGCCGCCCACCCGATCACGACGCCCTCACGTTCCGCGACCGTGACCGGGTGCAGTTCGGACCGGTCGCGGAACCACGCCGCGCGCTCCGCGGCCGTTTCGAGTTCGATCTGGTACGTGCAGGTGGAATGCGTGACGTAGTGGTTGTAGAGCGCCCGGATCGCGTCCAGGTCGTTCGCGGTCGCGGGCCGGATGGCGAATTCGGACATGCGAACTCCTCACGAATCCCAGATAATAGCCGCCGGCTTCTTGTGGTGCAGGCGTCCCGCCTGCTCT
>JAYUBA010001213.1:0-3666 GCA_043741075.1 Frigoriglobus sp. | reverse complement strand
AGAACCGACCGCGAAGGTTTCTGCCGCCCCTCCGGGGCTACATTCGATTTTCGCATCGGTTCCCAGGGTTGCGCTCGCGAGGCGCTCGCTCCACCCTGGGCTACCATCGGTCGCCCCTCCGGGGCTGAAATCAACGGCGGCTCTGCCCACTGCCCACAAACGACACCGCCCCGGGCGGCGAGGCCCGGAGCGGCGCGAGGAGGATGCTTCCGACGTGTTCTTGCTACGGTACGCTGGTGATCCAGCCGTCCTTCAGTTTGCCGTCGCGGGCCACGAAGTACTTCAGCGGCAGGAACGTGCCCAGGTCCTTGTGGTTCAGCACGAACGTGATGTTGTCGAGGTTCAGCGTCTCCCACAGGTGCAGGCCCACTAGCACGTCGCCCTTCTGAATCCCAGCAGTCGCGGCGACGCCGCCCGCGGACACGTCCACCACCTGCAAGCCGCCGCGGAGCTGCGGGTTGGCCTTCGCCACCGCGTCCGCGCCCACCGGCGCGACCTTCACGCCGAGCCGCTTCCACACCGCGTCGCCCGCCGCCAGCGGCACCTTCGGGCCGGGTTGAAGCACGAATTCCAAGTCGGTCGCGGTGCCGCCCCGCTTCACCTTCACCGGAATCTTCTGACCCGCCGGCTTCTCGATCAGCCCGCGCTCGAAGTCGATGGACGTGATAACGGTAATGTCGTCCACCTGTTCGAGCACGTCGCCGATCTTGAACCCGGCGGTCGCCGCGGGCGAGTTCGCTTCCACCTGCTCCACGCTCACGGTGCGCTTCGCGAGGCTCTCGGTCTCGTCGCGCGTCGCCGCGTCGCGGAGAACGAGGCCGTGGCGAATCCCGTTGCGGCGGCGGACGCTAATTAGGTCCGCGGCGCGGGGGATGACCGAGTCGATTTGCAGCGCGAAGCCGATGTTCTGCGCCCCGGCGCGGATGGCGACGTTCACCCCGACCACCTCGCCGAGCACGTTCAACAGCGGCCCGCCGGAGTTACCGGGGTTGATTGGGGCGCTCGTCTGGATCAGCCCCTTGTAACCCATGTCCTTGTTCAGCGACACGTCGCGGCCCTTGAACGACACGCGGCCGTCGGTCACCGAGTGCTCGTACCCGAACGCGTTGCCGATGGCGATCACCGGCTCGCCCACCATGAGGTCGGACGACGTGCCGAGGCCGATCACCGGCAGCGGCTTGGCCGGCTCGACCTTGATGAGCGCGAGGTCCGCTTCTTTGTCGGTTGAAATGACGCGGGCCGTGTGCCCGGTGCCGTCGTACAGCCGGATGCGGAGGCTACTGACATCGTCCACGACGTGGAAGTTGGTGAGGATGTAGCCGCGGCCGTCGAGGACGATACCGGTGCCCATGCCGTTGACGCGCTGCGGTTGCACCGGCTGGCGGTTGAACGGGTCGTCGCCGGGGGCGGTCACCGTGCGCTCGCTGTGGATGTTCACGACGGCCGGCTTGAGCCGCGCGTACACGTCCACCACCTGATCGCGGCGCTTGCCGGGCGTGAGCGCCCGCTCGCCGGCGGTCGCCTGCGGGGGCGGCTCGGAGAACGCGGGGGTGAACGCGGCCAGCCCGACGGCGGCGGCGAGACCGGCCGGCACGAGCAGCCGGCGGCGGCCGAACCGGACAACCGAGGTGAGTGTCACCGAACGCATGTGGCCCCCGTGCCAGCGGCGGAATCCTTCCTGACGGCACACATCTGTTCGTCCCGCGGGCGCGCCCCGCTGCACGCGGCCGGTGCAAGGAACGCACACCCGCGCGCCGCGGCGGCACGCCTGCGCCGCGCGTACCCGGTGGCGCGAACGGAGCGGTTGGCCGGATCGGCGAACCGTACCGGCTGGACCGGTCGCGCGGGCGGTGGTCGGATATCGCAGGGGCGAGTAGGGTGAAGGTGGAGTCCACGACTTCAACCAATCTCACTCGTTTAACCGCGACCCGAAGGGGAGCGTGAGGTTTATATGGCACGAACCCCTCGCATGGCCGCCATTGAGGCGATGCTGACCGAAGACCCGGACGACGCGTTCCTCCGCTACGGGCTGGCGATGGAGCACGCCAGCGCCGGCGACGACGCGGAGTGCGTGACCGTGCTGCGCGACCTGATCGCCCGCATGGCGACGAGCGGGTACGTGCCGGCGTTCCTCCAGTGCGGGCAGGCGCTGATGCGACTCGACCGCACCGCGGAGGCGTGCGACGTGCTGAAGGTCGGCATCGGGGCCGCCGGCCGCGCCGGTGACACCCACGCCCAGGGCGAAATGCAGGGGCTGCTGTCTTCAATCGAGTAAGAAGAGGTCGGCCACAAAAAAGCACAAAGGGCACAAAAGGGAGCAGAAGAGATGTGTTCAAAATCCTTCCTGTTTGGGTCTTCCTTTGTGCCCTTTGTGCTTTTTTGTGGCCAACCTCTCTTCGCAGCGGAGATCGACCAAACCAAGCTGGCGGAGATCGGCACCGCCGCCGAAGCCGCGATCACGCGCGGCGACTGCCCCGGCGCGGTCGTGGTCGTCGTCCACGACGACACGGTCGCGTACCGCAAGGCGTTCGGCAACCGCGCCGTGAAGCCCGACGCGGTGGCCATGACCGCCGACACCGTCTTCGACATGGCCTCGCTCACCAAGCCCGTCGCGACCGGCACGTCCGTTATGCTCCTGATTCAGCAAGGGAAGCTGAAGCCGGACGACCTCGTGAGCAAGCACTGGCCGGGGTTCGCCGCGAACGGCAAGGACAAAGTGACCGTCGAACACCTGCTCCTGCACACCTCCGGGCTGACCGCGGACAACGCGGTCGCCGACTACGCCGACGGCAAGGCGAAGGCGCTCGACCGCATCGCGGCGCTGAAACTCGAAGCGCCCGCCGGTATGCGCTTCAAGTACAGCGATGTCGGGTTCATCGTGCTGGGGGAACTCGTCGAACGCGTCGGCGGGATGTCGGTGGACGGGTTCGCGAAGAAGCACGTCTTCGAGCCGCTCAAGATGACCGACACCGGGTTCGCCCCGACCGACGCGCTGAAGAAGCGCGTCGCCCCGACCGGCCTCCGCGACGGCAAGATCATCCTCGGCGACGTTCACGACCCGCGGGCGTTCAAACTGGGCGGCGTGGCCGGGCACGCGGGGCTGTTCTCGACGGCCGACGACATGGCCCGGTACTGCCGGATGCTCCTGCGCGGCGGCGAACTCGACGGCGTGCGCGTCCTGGACGCGAAGACGGTGGCGCTGTTCACGGAGGCGCACGCGGTTCCGCTCCCGCCGAACAAGGACGGCACCGCCGCGGCGGGCGCGCGGTCGTTCGGGTGGGACGTGGACACGAGCTATTCGGCCCCGCGCGGCGACCGGTTCAAGAAGGGCGAGGGGTACGGGCACACCGGGTTCACCGGCACGAGCGCGTGGCTCGACCCCGGCACGAAGACCGCGGTGATCGTGCTGACCAACCGCGTCCACCCGGACGACAAGGGGAACGTGACGCGCCTGCGCCGCGAGGTGGCGACGATCGTGGCCGCGGCCGTGGGGAAGAAGTGAGAAGGCGAGCCGCGGCATTCGTCTGGCCCTCTCCCCTTGCGGGAGAGGGTGGCGAGTCTTCGCGCCGGGTGAGGGGGCGCTGAGCCAGACGATGCAGGCGAAGCGGTATTGACCCGCTTGGCTAACCCCTCACCCGGCGGCGAAGCGCCGCCACCCTCTCCCGC
>JAYUBA010001212.1:0-3666 GCA_043741075.1 Frigoriglobus sp. | reverse complement strand
ACGCCGGCCCCAGAGCCACGATTTCCTGCTCCGTCATCGGTTGTCCTCCCCGATGAACAGCTTGCGAAACGGCGAGGAACCCGCGCTGTACTGTTAGAGGTGGCGACCGGCTAATGTTACACGGTACGTTTCCCAGGCGCTTCGCGCGAAGACTTCAGCCCGCCGGATATTCGCACGCCGCGATGACCTCCCTCACACCCCCGCTCGTCGGCCACACGGCGCCCGGCGAGCGGCCGGTCGCGATCACCTCGCGGAGCGGGTCGAGGTACGCCGCGTCTTCGCCCAGGCGCTTCAGGCCGGCGTCCGCGACGGCGACCACTTCGCGGCACCAGTCCGCCAGCGGCCTCCCGCGGTGTTCGGCGCGCAAGCCGAAGCGCGACGCGGCTTCGGAGAGCGGTAGCAGTTCTCCCGGCGTAAAGGCGCGGGCGAGTTCGGTCGCGGCGGCGAGCGCGTCCGCGTCGTAAAGCACGCCCTTCCACACCGCCGGAACCGCGAGCGCGAGCGGGGTCGGCGTCGCGTCCGCGCCGCGCACTTCCAGGAACACCTTCAGCCGCGCCTCCGTGAACACCGTGGACAGGTGAACATCCCAGTCGTGCCGCGTCGGGAACCGGCCGTCGAGCCCTCGCGCGAGGAACTGCCGGAACGTCGCGCCCGGCGCCGGGCGGAGCGCGTCGCCGTCGGTGAGCACCAAGAGCGGCACGTCGAGCACGAGTTGCACCCACCGCGCGAAGGTCACTTCACCCGCGAGCAGGTCCGTGAGCAGCCCGCTGCGGTCGGCGTCCATGCCGTGCCAGATGTGCCCGCGGAACGATGCGAACCCCGTTCGCGTGCCCGCGTACATTGGGGCGTTGGCGAACAGCGCGTTCACGACTGGGCCAAGCGCGAGTGCGACGGCGAACTTGCGCCCCGCGTCGGCCTCGTCCGCGTAGTCGAACGTGACCTGCGTGCTGGCCGTCGCCTTCATCATGTGGAGCGCGGTGGCGCTGCGCGTCGGCAGGTACTCGGCCATCAGCCGGTGCCGCGGGCGCGGGTTGAGCGGGATCGCGTCCACCGGGCTGAACGGCGTCACGCCGCACGCGACCCACGCGACCTTCGCCGGGTCGGTGACCGCCCGCAGTTCGCGCAGGTGCGTGTCGAGTTCCGCCCGCAGTTCGGAGAGGTGTTCCGTCGGCGGGGTGGAGAGTTCGAGCTGCCCGCCCGGCTCGACGGAGATCGTTGACCCGCCGCGGGTGAGCGTCGTGAGCCGGCCGGCTTCGGCGTGCGGTTCCCAGGCGAAGTGCGTCGCGAGTGCGTGCAGCACGCGCTCGATGCCGTCGTCGAAGCCGATCTGCCGGCCGGTGTCGCGCTCGACCGCGATCTTCTCGAACTCCGCGCCGACCCGCCACGCGGACGCGGGCTTCGCCCCGGCGCGGAAGTAGTCGAGTAGGTCGGCTTCGGTCACGGGCGTGTCGTCGGTGCCGGTCCCTGGCAGGTGCGTACTCATGTGAGGCGTGGCGCTCCGCGGGGCGGAGAGGTGGCCCCGCCCGATAACTTACAACGGACATGAACGAACAGCAACCTGCGCTCAACATCTTGACTTGCCTCTTTGAGCGGCGACGCGAACCGGGTACACTCATTCTGCCCACATCTCTGCGGAGGCACATCGTGCCCGCACGCACACTCGCACTGCTCACCGCGTTCGCCCTGCTACCCGTGGTTCGCGCCGACGACGCGAAGGACGCGGAGGGCAAACTCAAGGAGTACCTCGGCACCATCAAGGGGGCCGAAACCGCACGGGTCGCGCCGCTCACCGGCGACGGCGTGAAGGAGACGTTCCCGGATCACGTGCTGTTCGCGGTGACGTTCCCGCAGTACCCGATCGCCCGCATCGCCCCGGAACCGCTCAACTCGGCCAACGTGATCGCCGTCCCGAAGAAGGACGGCAAGCCGGTGGCGGTCACGGACACGAAGGGGCTGGAAGCGTTCTTCAAGACGAGCGCGCGCGAGGTCAAGAAACCCGCGGAGGTCGGCGACGCGGTGAAGGCGTGGCTCCGGGCGTCGGCGGAGCTGAACCAGGACGGGTTCTACAAGTTCACGGTGAAGGCCGGCGACGAGAAGGTCGCGGACGGAGCGACTACGATCTCGGGCGCGGCGGCCGTGGACCCGCAGGGCGGCAACAAGGGCGAGGTCAAGGCGACGCTCACTTTCAAGGAGGGCAAGCTGACCGCCTCGGAGACGAAGGTGAGCCTGACGCCCGGTATCCGGCCCATCTGCCAGGCGACGAAGCTCCTGGACGCGGACCCGATCGTCCGCGCGATGGCCGAGCAGTCGATCCGCGTGATGGGTTCGGCCGCGAAGCCGTATTTGGACGAGCAGCGGGCGAAGGCGTCGCCCGAGTTGCGCGCCGCCATCGACCGCGTCTGGGCGAAGGTGATCGCGGAAGGACGGTAAAGGGCGCCGTCCGCCCGCGAATGGACTGGACACCGGCCACCTACTCGCCGATATAATCCGATATGCCCTCTTCGTGGCTGTCGCGCCGCGCGCACCTCGCGCTCGCTCTGATTCTCGCCATCTCGGCGGTCACCTTGACTGCGCCGGAGGCGATCGCGCGCACGGCCGTGGAGTCGGACGCGGACGACGACGACCGTGAGGTCGAACTCGTCGCCCCGGCCTCCGCCCGCCAGGCGCTCAGCCTGGACCGTCCGACCGTTCGCTTCGCGCTCCCGCACTGCACCGCACCCGGCGGCGAAACCCCTTCTGGCCTGGCGTTCCGCAACGCGTCCACCGACCCGCTCGGCGCGCGCCTGCGCTGTTAGCGACGGCTCCGTTCGCACCCGTTCCCGGATCGTGAGGCGCGCCGCAGCGCGCCCCGTCCGGGCCTCTCCCATTTCCGGGTCTACCCGCTCCCAACGCGGCCACGCGCCGCCGGGCGGGACGGAGGAGCATTCATGCTACTGGTCTCAACAGCGCCCGGCCTGAGGACCGGCGACGACGACCCGCAACGCGCGGCGTGCGAATACGGCCCGCTGGCGACCCGCCGGAGGCGGATGGCCGCCGCGTGCCGGTGTGCCGCGTGCGCGCTCGGCCCGTGGGCGGACCGGCGCGTGCGGAAACTGCTGGAAGTCGGGCTCGCGTACGCCGGTCGAACCGCCCCGCTCGCGGCCGTGAGGGCGGCGCTGCGGGACGCGGACACGGCCGCGGCCGAAGTCGGGCGGCGCGCGGCGTCCGACACATGGAGCGTCTTCGAGGGACTGCGGGCCGGCGGCGCGACGGCCGACGCCCGCGCGTTCCGCACGGTGACCGGGGCCGTGAGGTGGGCACTGGACGCGGGCGGCGCGTTCCCCCCGATGCCGCCGGGGTGGGACTGGCCGCGGGCGGCAATGGCCGAAGCGGCGGTCGCCCCGACGTGCGACCCCGCGTGGCGAACCACGGACGCGCTCGCGCTCGCGCGGCTCGTCCGGGCCGGGGAAACGGACGCGCTCCCGATCCTCGCCGACGCGCTCCAGGACGCGGGCTGCGACGACGAGTACATTCTCGGTCACTGCCGCGAACCGGGGCCGCACTCGCCCGACTGCTGGGTGCCGGACCTGATCCTCGATGCGGAGTAGGCCGGCGTTGGTCTATGGGCAGGGCAACGCAGAGATTGAGTCTGGGTGGCCGGGGCAGAGTCCTCGATGCCCCGGTGCG
>JAYUBA010001211.1:0-3667 GCA_043741075.1 Frigoriglobus sp. | reverse complement strand
CCGCAGCGAAGTTATTGCGCAACGAGTCTAATATTCTTGGTTCAGCGATCAAACGCCCATCGCATGTTTTTTCCGGTGCCAGGCATTGTATCGAGGATCGATTTTCGTGGCAACCCCTCCGCGCTTCTGATCATTTGTTCAAGATCGTCCTGATCGGCGGACGCGAGGCACAGACCAGCAGCAGATGGACATGCGATCCGCATTCGCAACCTTGCCGCGTCTGCTCGTCACCGTCGGTCGCCGTATGGGTCCGGGGGTTCAAGGGCCGCTCACCGGCACGGATGCCGGTAACCAAGGCGACATGAACACACAAAAAGTGGCTGCTACACACCAAGCTACACACAGATGGATTCAGCATGGGAGCAACGCGACAAACGCTTGATTTCAAGGCTATTTCAATCGGTTCGTTCTCAAGCACGGAGCTTTGCTAAAGCGGCGTGGGGGTAAAACCCCACAGGGGTTCGAATCCCCCCCTCTCCGCTTCAGGAGTCTTCAGCAGTCCTTGATTGTCCTCAAACCCCTGGGAAACTGGGGGTTTGAGCGTTACTTGACAGTCGCCATTTGCCTCGGCGGATTTCTCATCCTTCCCCGCCTGTCCCCGTTCGTTACCGCCAGCGAGGGTAAGTGGAAGGGCAAGTGAGGGTAAGTGTTCACCGCCCCCGCCCTCCGTGCCGGTCGCACGCAGCACGGCCTGTTCCGCCCGCGGGGCGGCCGGTTCGACGCGCGGCAGTTTCTCGACGGCCGCCCCTAGGTCGTGCAGTTTCGCGCGGGTGTAAGTATTCATCGTGAGCCGCGGGTCGGAGTGCCGCATCAACTCCTGCCGCGCCTTCAGTGAGATGTCGAGGGCGTCGAGGAGCGTGGCGAATGTCCCGCGCAGGGAGTGGAAGTCGAGGACTTGCAACCCATCCTTCGTGTCGATTGTCAGCGCCACGCCCGCGGCGGTTGCGTCTTCTGCGATCATCTCCGCGGCCCGGCCCGACCACCAGCCCGGCCAGACGGGAGCTTCCGCCGGTCGCCCGGCCAAAAACGAGCGGAGTTCGTGCGCCAGGGCAGCGAGGATGGGCTGGCACGCGGGCTTGCCGTTCTTGGTGAACGCTCCATCGAGGTCGATGGACGGGGGCGAGCCGTCGAGATTGAATCGGCGCGGGGTGAGTGCGGCGAGTTCGCTGGCCCGGTATCCGGTGTAAGCAGCCACGGTGTAGAGCATCGCCCGTTCGGGGCCGGATAGCTTCTTGAGGTTGCGGCCGGCGGCTGTCGCGGCAATCAGCCGGGCGAGTTCACCGGCGTCGAGAACGCGGCGAACGTGGCGGCGGTCGCGCTCCGCGTTACCCTTCTTCACCCGGTCGAACGGGTTTCGTTCGATGCGCTCGTTCTCGACCAGCCAGTTACAGAATTGCGAGACGGCTTGAAGGTAGTCGTTCGTCGTCTGAACACTCAGCGCCCTCTTCCCGGTGCGGAGCGATTCGAGGAAGCGCTCGAGCTTCTCGGCGGAGAGGTCCGACGGGAGAACGAACCCGCACCCGTCGAGGATGGCGGACACGCGGGCTTTCTTGAGGTCGGTGTACCCCTTCTCGCGACCGCGGGCGGACAGCACGGCAAGCCACGCGTCTCTGTGGGTGGTAAGTGGCGTTTTGCGGTGTTCGCGGCACGGGTCGCGGTGCCCGGCTTTCTCCATCTCCACACGGCCGGTGATCTCGTTGAGCATCATCCGCGCCGCGTCCTTGTTCGCGGACAGTGGAACGCGACAGACCTTGCCCGTTGCGTCGGTGTACTGGCCGTACCACTTTGCGGACGCGATCCGGCAGCGCGAGCCATCGCCCACGCACAGCGCGATAATCGGCTTGCCGTCAGGACCGGGAAACCGGACGGCCGGCTTGCCTTTCACCATGAGCCGCACGGCACCAGGGGGAGTTGGGCGGGTGTAGAAGACGCGGCGTAACGTTGCCATGATGGGAACCTTTCTGAGAACGGCCGGCGGCGGGTGCGGTTCTCAGGTCGCATCCCGCCAACCGGCCTAAAGGCGGGTGGAGTATAACCGGGGATCACACGGCGCGCCAGGACAGTTGTTGCGGGTTAGTCGGGTGGTAACCATTTGCGGTAGTCGTCGCCATCGAACAAGCGGCCGGGCGGCGGGGCGCGGCGGTCATCAGTGTCTACCGGTGTAGGCGGCTGTTCAGCCGATGCCGATGAGGTGCGGCATTCATCGTCCGCACCGTCCGCACCGTCCGCTGTACTGGATTTCCCAGGGTTTCGTGCGGACGGTGCGACTTGCGATTCATCGTCCGCATCGTCCACAACGAACGTGTGCGGACGGTTCGCGGACGGTGCCGCCGGTGCCTCATCGGCCGCACGATGAGCCGGATTTCGTGGGGCGTCGGACGATGCGGACGATGCGGACGATGAATCCCGGCTATCGACGGTTCGCGTGATCGTGACCAGACGCGCGCGGGCGCGGTCCGGAGTTCTCCCGTCACAATCCACGTTCAGCCCGTGGACGAGGCGAAGACTGGGCGCGAGAGGGCGGAGCTTGTTCGTGAGGATGTTCCCGCGCTTGGGGAAGTCCTTCGGCGGTGGGTCAGACGTGAGCCTCAACAACGCGGCCAGCAGATCCCTCGCTGAGCCGGTCCACTCTGCGCGCTTCTCCATCAGCGACAGCAGAGCCGGCGGGATAGCCGAGTCGTCAATCGCGGCTTCCTGCGCGCCACATCGGTTCTCGCTGTACGCGGCTGAGAAGGCGGGGTTCTCGCCCGCGCCCCGCTCGCACGCCGTCGCGAAGATGGCGAAGTCTGCCATTCTCGGAAGACGGTCGAGTTTTACCCGCGGCAGTTCCCGAAGCCCGGCGGCGACGCGATCCAGCACCGCACCCAGTAAGCGCGGGCGGGCGGCGTTGAACTCCGCCAACAGTGCCGATTCCGCGCGGCGCCGGTTCTCGGCAATCGCCTGATGCCGGATCAGGATGGAACGGTCCAGCAGGTCGCCGCGCGTGACGATATCCTCGATGCCGTTCAGGACGCAGGGACGCTTCGCCTCGATCACCACTTCGTCGGCATCACTGTAAAGTTCGCGCTTCGACAGCCCGCCACCGGTCGCGAGCCGGCAGAGTGCATCGGACAACCAATCTGGCAGGTGTGACAGATTATCGAACGCCACGACCCAGCCATTCTTCGCGGCAATCAGCAGGTCGTCCGGGGTTTTCGGTTGGCAGCGGAGTTCCGCGGCGCTCGGGTCGATGAGCCTCTTCAGCACAAGCGCGGTCGTCGTCTTCGCGGACCCTTGTTCGCCTACGGTGACCAGGTGCGGGAACGGTCCCGCAGGGCGGAATGCGGCCGTCAGCCAAGCCTTGACGAGCGTGAAGTTGGAATCACTGGGGCAGTTGATGTACCGGCGCAGCTCATCCAGGTTCCCGCCGGGGGCCGGCGCGGGGATCGGGAACATGCTTGCCGGGCGTCGGAACCGAACCGGCGGCTTGTCGCACTCGCGCCAGCCGGTCGCGGTAATCTCGATCACGGCGTCGCGGTCGTCGGCGAGGTGAAGGAAGACGCGGCCCTGGTGTTCGGCTACGCGGACGTGTGCTTCGTGTTCGTCGCCATCGAAAACGGCGGCGGCCTCGATGGCGGCTATTGCGTTACCCAGTGCTTCGCCGTTCGGCGTCTTGCCCGTCCGCTTG
>JAYUBA010001210.1:0-11744 GCA_043741075.1 Frigoriglobus sp. | reverse complement strand
GGACGCCGGCTTCCGGGTCGCGATAGACCGCCTGCACGTCGGAGGTGCGCAGCACGCCGAGACCGTGGAGCGCCCACAGCAGGTTCGCGCGGCCCGGCGTTCCTTGTGCCTTCGGCAGCAGTTCGCGGATGCGCGCGACCGCGTCCTTGTCCTGCTTCTCCACGATGAGCCGCTGCGCGGTGATGCGCCGCCACGAGTTCGCGCTGGTCAGTTCCTCCGCGAGTTGCTGCGGCTTGAGAACGCTCAGGTCCGGCATCTTCGCGGGCTTGAAGTCATTTGGAACGATGCGCCAGATGCGCCCGCGCCCGCGGCTTTCGAGGTTCAGTTGCTTCTTGATATCGTCCGGCAACGAGAGCGGCGTTTCGATCACCTCGCGGTAGAAGTCGAGGACGTAAATCGCCCCGTCCGGGCCGGTGCTCAGGTGAACTGGGCGGAACCAGGTGTCGGTGGACGCCAGGAACTCGCGGTCCTCGTAGGCGCGGACGGCCGTGAAGACCGCCCCCTTCTCTTTGAGCAGTTCGCGGTGGACGATGTTGTTCGCCGGGTCGCACACGAAGTTGTTCCCGTAGAAGTCGGGGCCGAACAGGTCGGCCGTGTAGATGAGCGGGCTGCAGCACGAAGTGAAGTAGCCGCCGGGAACGAGTTCGGTCGTGGGGAACCGCTTCGCGTCGGGCGAGCCGGCCCGGCGCATAGTGCGCTCGACCCGCCACGGCTCGAACGGGCTGATGCGGAACACCTTTGCGGCTGGCCCGTGTTCGGGGATGTCGAGCGTGACCGCGGACACCGCGAGATAGGAGTTCCGCTTCAAGTAGTGGTCGGGCAGCACGATCTGCCGGAGGTGCTGGCTGTTGGTCGCGGTGAACCAGTGCTGGTAGTCATCGGCGGTGAGGCCGTATTGCCCGCCGGAACTGGTTGGTTCCAGGCTGCCCGGCTCGTCCGGCTTGAAGCGGAACCCGCGGTTGCGGAGCGCGACCGCCGGCATCTTCGGGTTCTGCGGACTCGTGATCGTGCCGCCGTCGCTACCCGCGATGCCGTACACCCAGTTGTCCAATCCCCACTGGAGGCCGTTCACCATCTGCTGAATATTCGCGAGGTGAAAGCCGGTGTACAGCACCGTCGTCTTGTCCGCCTTGCCAGTGCCCTTCGTGTCTTCGAGGTACAGGATGTCCGGTGCCACCGCGACGATCAGCCCGTTCTTGTAGGGCGTAATCCCCATCGGGAACCGCAGCCCTTCGGCGAAGGTGGTGACCGTCTCGAAGACGCCGTCGCCGTCCTTGTCGATCAGGCACTTGATCTTGCCGCGAGTCTCGTTGCCGGTGCCGACGCCGCCGTTCGGGTAGCCGCGCATCTCGCACACGAACAGCCGGCCCTTTTCGTCGAAGCACATCGCGACCGGATCGACGACGGCCGGCTCGCTCGCGACGAGTTCGATCTTGAAGCCGTCGGGCAGCTTGAACGACTCCTTCTCCTCCTTCGGCGTGAGCGGGCCGGGCGGCTTCGGCAACTCCGCCACCTTCGCGGCCAGTTCCTTTACCTTCGCCACGATCGCGTCTTCGATGGTCGCGCTCCACTTGCCCGGCATCCCGTAGTAGATCTGCGACGAGTCCGCTTCGTAGCCGCCTTCCTTCAGGACGCGGGCCGAAGGAATGTACGCCATCACGTCGTTCGCGTACCCCATCACCCACAACGTGCGGCTGGTGGTCACGTCCTTCTTCAAGCGGAGCAGGTAGTCGATGACGACTTCACCGCCGAGCGCGACCCAGAGGACTTGATCGCCGAGCGCCCAGGTCTGCACCGGGTAGTGCGGGTACGTGTCCGCGATCTTGCCGTTCGCTTCGAGTTCCTTCAGTAGTCGCTCCGCGCGCTTGTGTACCGCGAGCGTCTTGCTCAGCGTGTCGGCGGTGAGTTGCTGCTTGGTGAGTACCGCCTCGAATTTCAGCGTGACCTTCTCGTACTTCGCGGCGAACGTGCCGGTGATCGGCTTCGCGGTCTTGATCGCACCCACGGCAGCCTCGGCGAGTTCCTTGCCGTACTGCTCGCACAGTTCGATCTTGCTCCGCGGGAGTGGGTTGGCGTCCGCGCCGCACCCGGTCCAGAACATCGCGGTCGCACCGGGTAGCGCCTTCTCGACCGCGAGTTGCGCGAAGCCGGCGTAGTCGCCGGACCACTGGTAGAAGCTCATCGTGGTGTTGTGGCACGCGTAGCCGAACACCACCGCGAGCGGCTTGCCGTCCTTCCCCTCGGCGACCAGCACCGGCACCGTGTGATCGACCGGCCCGGCCGGGTTGCGGCCGTTGATGACGCCCTTGTCCGTCGGCTCGCGGCGGTTCACCGCGAAGGTCGCCTTGCCCGCCCCGTACTTGAGCGCCGCCGGTTGCATGTCCTTCAGGCTGGCGCCGATCACCGCGACGAGATCGTCCTTGAGCTTCTTCGTGTACGCCTCCACCTTCGCCGCGTCGTCCTTGGTGAGCGGGTACATGTCGATCAGGTTCTCGCGAATCACCGGCCCGCAGTGCGTGTGCGACGCGCTGAGAATCAGTTCGTCGCGCTTGATGCCGTGCTTTGTCTCGACCTCGGCCGCGACCGCGTCACCGAGCGTCCGCGGGATGCCGATGAGGTCGGTGGTGACCAGCACGAGCCGCTTGCCGACGGAATCTTCGAGGCACAGCGCCTTCGCGTACAGCTCGTGAACCTTCCCCTCCGCGGGCTTCGTGCGCGAACCGTACCCGGCCATCCACACGGCTTCGGCCGGTGTAATGACCTTCGTCGCGACGCCCGCCTTGTACGCGGGTGCGTCCGCCGCAGACGCTGCGCCAGGTGCGAGGAGGATAATGAGTGCGCACAGGGGGCTTACGCCCCCCGCTCTGGAGTTCTGGAATGTCATGGTTTTCCCTTCCCTTCTGACTTGAGAAGTTTCCGCATCGCGGTGAGCAAGATGTCTTCGGAATCCGGGCCGGCGAGCGCGACCGTCGGCTCGTAGCCGCCTTCGAGATACGCCTTCGCGGTCGGGATGTAACCGGGTCCGCCGTCGCCGTAGGCCGCGACGTTCACCACCGCGTCCGCGCGCATCTTCTGGGCCGCGAGTTGGTACTCGATGAACGCCTCGCCCGGTAGGAACAGGTTCAGCACCTTCCCGCCGAAGTCGAGGCAGTTCACTTCGATCGGCGTGTCCTTGCGCTTCAGCCACGCGAGCTGATACGCGGCGTTGTTCCGCTTCGCGGCGGTTGCCTTCTCGTCGTTCAGCGCTTTCTTGCTCTCCTCCGCGCCGAACGACGCCTCCTTACGCGGCGGCAGTTTCACCGCCTCGAACCGCCATTCCCATTCCTTCACTTCGGAGTGCTTCGTGTCCTTCCAAGCGGCGACCATGCCGGCGTGAATGCGGTCGCGCAGCACCGGGCGGTTCTCCTTCGAGCCGTCGTTGTACTTGCCCGCGGTGATGTTGCCGCCGCAGCCGTTGAAGTACACCTGGAACACTTTCGTTTCGTCCTGGAACTTCTGGCGGGCGAGGCCGCAGAAGTCGGCGCTCACGCGGCCGTCGCCGTAGTAGCTCATCGGGTGGCACGCGTAGAAGTGCAGCGCCGTGAGCGCCTTTTCGCCGTCCCAGAAGCTGAGCGTGCGCAGTTTGGGGTCGATTAGCCCTTCCGGCGCGTCGCGTGCTTCCTTGCTCTTGGTCGCGCTCGTGCGGGTGAACTTCACCTTGCCGTCGTCACCGAGTACGCGCCGGTTCGACGCGACTTCCTTCACCTCCGCGGCACCGGTGCCGACGTGCGTACACTTCACCGCTTTCATCAGCGACGCCTTCAGCGCGTCGGCCGACTTCTTCACGCACTCGTCGTAGTACTTCAGATCGAGTGACTTCGCGGCTTTCGCGGCGGCGATCAGCTTCTCCGCCTCCACGTCCGCGAACGGGGCGTTGTGCGGGTGGACGCAGTGCAGCGAAACGTGTTCGGGCGTGGTGTGCGCCGCGGACGCGAGCGCCGCGCGCCAGATGCGGAACGCCTCGTTGCGGAGACCGGTCCAATCGACCGCGCACAGCACGACCGGCTTCGCGCCGCCGAGCAGCACGACACCGAGCGCCTTCAGCGGGTCATCGACGCCGCGGACCGGCGTGATCCACCCGCCGCACAGCGGGTGATCTTCGGGCGGGGTGACATCGCATTCGAACGTCGCGAGATGGAGGGGAGGCATCGTAACACCAAGAAGCAGATAAACCACAGAGGCACAGAGACACAGAGAGAACCAGGAGAGAAGGCGGAGTCATTTCAAACACATTCTCTGCCTTTGTCTTCTCTGTGTCTCTGTGCCTCTGTGGTTAATCCTTGCATTTTCTTCCGCGCGGGCACGTACCGCCAGACGAGCGCGAGTAGAATCAGCCCGCCGCCGGAAAACATCCACACGTTCGGCGTGTCCTTCTCCGGCGTGATGAGGTACGCCCACACCGGGTTCAACAGCGGCTCGATGAGCGTGATGATCGCGGCCTCCTGCGGCGACACGGTGCGCAGCCCGCGCGTGAACAGCCAGTACGGGAGCGCCAGCTGGAACGCCCCGAACACCACCAGCACCGCGACCTGCTTCGCGCTCGGCGCGGTCGCCCACTCCGCGAACGCGGACCACCCGTCCTTCAGCAGCACGAACAGGCCGAGCGTCACCGCGGTGCCGAGAAGGTTCAGCGCGACGAGCCAGGCCGACGAGTGTTTGCGCAGCGCGCGGAGGAACAGCACCACGATCGCGTACAGCACGCCGCTGCCGACGCCCATGAGCAGGATGAGTCCTTGCGCCTGCTGTTCGGCCGGCGGCAGGTCGCGCGGCCAGTTCCCCGCGACGATCACCACAGCGCCGGCGGCACCGAGTAGCACCGTCTGCCACCCGCGGCGGTCGCCGGGTTCGCCCAGTAGCAACACCGCGAACACGAACACCCATAGCGGGGCGGTGTTCTGAAGGAAGATCGCGTTCGCGGCCGGGCCGAGGCCGAGTGCCGACAGGTACAGCCCGCTCATCACGGTGAACGCCACCACCATGCCCAACATCGGCGGGCGGAACGTGACTTCCGCGCGCCGCACCAACGCGAGCACGACGAACCCGCCGAACAGGCCGCGGTAGAAAGCGATCTGGAGCGGCGTGAGTTGGGGCTTGTGGAGGCCGAGGCCGAGCGGCTCGCGCAGGAGGCGCATGAAGACGCTGCCGAGGCTCCACAGCACGGCGGCCAGCACGAGGCAGGCGCGGGCGCGCGCGACGGACGTGGTTCCGGACGACATCGTTCACCATCCGACTGCGGGGCTGCGGGAACGCCCGCAGGGGACGGTGCTGATTATTGCGAAGAGCCGGGGGCGAGGCCATCGGGCGCGTTCGGTGCCTCCTGAACGACCGTCGCGCGGGCCGGCGGCTTCGTTTCAGGTCCGGGCCGCATGCGGGCGAAGTGGTTCGCGAGCAGCGCGACGAGGACCGCACCGGCACCGACGTACCACACCCACCCGCGGGACCGGCGGGCCGGCGGCTGGACCGGAGGCGCGCCGAACGCGCCCCGCATGTACGCCGCCCCACCGGGCGGCAGGACTGGCGGCGTCGGCGGCGCGCCCGGCGGGACGAGTGGGACGTGGTGGTCCGTGCGGGTGGGCGTGTCGGCGACCGGGTCCGGGTCGTTCGCGGTCGGCGGCGCGTGCCCGTGCGCGAACGACGGCAGGCGCGTGGCGAGGTGCGTCGCGACCAGCACCTCCACCAACTGCCCGGCCCTCTGGATGCGGGCGCGCGGGTCGCACGCGAGCGTCGCCTCGACCAGTTCCGCGACCGCCGCGGGCACGGCCGGGTTCGCGTCGCGGAGCGGGCGGAACGTCCCCTCCCACTTCTCGCGCACCACCTCGTCGTGCGTCACACCGGGGAACGGCACCTCGCCGGTCAGGAGGTGGTAGAGCGTCGCGCCCAGCGCGAAGATGTCGCTCCGCCCGTCCACGAGGTTCGCGTTCACCGCCTGCTCGTAGGGCATGTAGTACGACGTGCCCACGCCCTGGTGGACGGCGGTGAGTTGCGAGTCGTCGTTGAGCCGCTTCGCGAGGCCCAGGTCGGCCAGCTTCGCCGTGCCGCCGGGGTGCAGGAGGATGTTGTCCGGCTTCACGTCGCGGTGGACGTACTGGCGCTCGTGGAGGAACTCCAGCGCGCGGGCGATGTCGATGCCGATGCGCACCGCCATGCCGACCGGGACGCGCCCGAGGCGGGTCAACGCGCCGTGCGCCGTCGGGCCGTCGATGAACTCGAGTACCAGGTAGTGCTTGCCCGCGTCGGGGTCGAAGCCGGACGCGTAGCCCTGCACGATGTTCGCATGTTCGAGGACGCGGCTCAGGCGCGCCTCGCGGTAGAACCGGCCGACGAACTCGGGCTGCCCGGCGAGGTGGTCCGCGAGGATCTTGACCGCGACCGGGCGGCCGGCGGCCACGTCGTAACTCTGATACACCGCGCTCATCCCGCCCTCGCCGATCTTCCGGAGCAGGCGGAACCCGGCGACGCTTCGCGGCGTGGCCCCGTCGGCGTGGCGGTCGCGTTCCGACATCGGAGTACCTCCCTCATGTCGGTACGTGGCTGGAACCGGAGCGTGTCGAAGTCAGCGGGTTCGCGAGTCGGTCTCATCGACACTCAAGGCGGCCCAAGAGGGTCCGGTGGCCGCCTTGGAAAACCCGCGTTTTCCAAGGCGTTTTCACCCAAGGCGGCCAAGATGGCCAAGGCGGCCAAGATGACCAAGGCGGCCACTCTCACCAGCGGGCGACGCTCATCAATCAATCGACAAGTCACCCCAATTCATACCGTGCCGGGCGAGTCCGGCCAATGTCAGCAGCGAGTGAACGCCCCCGGCGTCGTTCGGTTTCACTACCAACGGATTTCCCCGCCGTGCCGTTGGTTCGCGCCCCGCGGATAATTCTGGGGGTTCGTGCGCCGAACCGTCGAGGTTTCTTTCGGGCGGGGCGTCGGCGGGTTCGCGGTGGGGCGACTGTTGGGTGTTCGCGTGGGTCACCGCTATCTTGACGACTTTCCGACGAAAAGTGAACGGGGTACTTATCAGTTCGTACCGAGATGGTCGGTTCGGAGGGCGCGGAGGCGGGCGAGGAGCGGTTTCGGCCGGCCGGCGGCGTCGAGCAGACCGCCGAACGGGACGAGGTGCGGTTCGGCGTCGGACCAGTGGTCCCACGTCACGGCCCGCACCTGCGGCCAGCACAGAGCCAGGGCGGCGAACGACGCGCCCCACTCGGCCTGCCCTTCCGGCGACGGGCCGTCGCGCCACCCGTGCTTCCACACCGTCTGGAGGTGCTCCGCCGCGACGGGGTCCGGTTCGGCCGACGACGGCAGACTGAGCAGAACTTCGAGCGGGATACCGAGCATCCCGAACACGTCCAGGACGCGGGCCGTGTCGAGCAGGTCGCGCGGCAGGCTGCCGCGCGGTCGGGTGCCGACGCGGAACTCCAGTTCCACCGCCGCGAGCCGAACGCCGGCGCGAACGAGGTCGTCGGGGAACGTGAGCGGCGAGATCGTCTGGTCCGCGCTCACCAGGTAGTCGCCCCACGGCTGCGCGACGCTCAGCACGAGTTCGAGGTTCCCGTCCACCTGCGCGGCGGCCTCGAACAGTCGGAACGCGAGCCGCAGCCGGTCGTCGTCCACGAGGCCGAGCGCGTCGGCGTGGTTGAACCCGGCGCAGACGATCCACCGCCGCACGTCGCCCTTGTACCGGCTGACGGCGGTTTCCAGATAGTCGCACATGAACGCGGCCAGCGCCGGCAGGTCCGACCCCCACCCGGCCGCCCACGCCGGGAGCATCCCCGGTGCGAGGTCGATCACCGGGCCGATGGTGACGGCCAGTCCGGCGGCCTTCGCGGCGGCGACCGCGGTGTCCGCTTCGGTCCAGTCGTACTGCGCCTCGTTCGGCTCCACGTCGCGCCAGCGGAAGGACACGTTGGCCGCGTTGAACGCGCGGGTGTACTCGTCGGCCGCGGCGCCGCGCGGTGCCCGCACGTGCCGGGCCGCGAGCCGGGTGTCGAGCGGGCCCCCCGAACCGTGCCGCGTCGCGAGCATCTGCTCGACGTAGTCGCGCGACAACCGGTCCGCGAGGCCGTGCGCCTGCTCCAGCACCCGCGTCGCCAGCGCGTCGGCCTCGGCCGGCGTTCCGGCCAGCGCGGAGCGGCCGAAGGTGCGGGTCGCGTCCGCGAGCGCGCGGTCGAAGTCCGGACCCGTGCGCAGTCCGACCCCGCGCCAGTCCGCGGCCTGCCCGCGGACCTGGTTGAGTTTCCCGCGCGCGAGTTCCACGAGCAGGCGGTACGGTTCCGCCCGCTCGCGGAGGGTGGTCGAGGACGACACGACGGTGCCGAACGGTTCCACCGGCCACGGGACGACCAAGTACCCGCTCTCGTTCTGCGTGCGCGACAGGGTGAGGCGGTCGGCGGCGATGCGGACGGTCGTCGGCACCGGGGTCTGGTCGTAGTAGCCGACGGTCGAGGCGACGCACGCGTCCGGCAGCGTCGCGGCGGCGGCGGCCGGCAGCGGGTCCGGGAGTAGGAACGACATCGAGCCCATGTGCGGACGTACCAGTCGGGCACTGTCGGTGACGGACGGCCACAACAACGGGCGGCGGGCGGGCGACGAGCCGGACGCCGGTCCCGAGACGACGGGTGCAGCGTTAGTTATACCCGCCCGGTGGGGAGGAAGGGAACAGCGTTCGGGCGCGTCTCAGTTTGTGGCGCGGGCGTCTCGCCCGCACAAGCAACGCGGGCGAGACGCCCGCACCACAATTCGGCCGGAACACGACCCGGCGCTCGGGCGCTACTGCGCTCAGCCCGCGGGGGCGACGAGGCTCGCGATCGCGATCCCGTACTTCTCGGCCAGCGCGATCGTCGCCGCCTCGTCGAGCAGGATCGTGCGGCCGGCTTCGATCGCCAGGACCGTCGCCCCGGCGGCGCGCATGGTTTCGATGGTCTGCGTGCCCACGGTCGGCACGTCGAATCGCCTGTCCTGTTCCGGCTTCGAGACCTTTACGACCACAAAGCCCGAGCGGGAACACAACTCCCCGGCGCGTGCGATCGCGCGGTCCGTTCCCTCGATGGCCTCGACGGCGAGAACCGCGCGCTCGCGGACCATCACGCTCTGGCCGACATCGAGCCGGCCCATCTCGCGAGCGAGGTGCCAGCCGAACTCGATGTCGCGCTGTTCGGCCGCGGTCGGCTTGCGGCGGGTGAGGACGCCGGCCTTCACGAGCAACTCCGGGCACAGGTCGAGGGCCGACACGCACTCCATCCCCGCGGCACGGAACTCGTCGATCAGCCCCAACAGGAGCGAATCGTCGTTGTTCGCCCGGCGGCGGCGGAAGAACCAGTACCGCAGCAGCCGCCAGTCGGGAACGAAGTGCAGCCACCGCCACGGGCGGAACAGCATGCGCTTCTCGAACTTGCCCGCCATCGTCCATCGGCGGACGCCGCCGCGGCGAAAGGTGCGGATCACGGAGCCCAGCGACAGGCGGCGGAGCCAGGTGAACTCCGCACACAGATCCTTCAGCACCGGGTCGGCCATGCCGGCGGCACCGACGCACACCACCGGGATGCCGCACTCGCGCGCCTTCTCCGCGAACACGATCGGGAACCGGCCCGCGCAGGCCAGCAAGCCGACCGGCTCGCGGGCGTCGAACCGCACCGGTTCGGTCGCACCGAAAGGGAGCAGACCGGATGTCATGTCAGCCGCCCCCCCAAGCCGAGGTGCTTCTTGATCTGCTTCACGTCGTTGCGAAGCTCCGGCACCTTTTTCAGCGTGAGCAGCATCCGCAACTGCTCGTTGCTCGGCCCGGCCGGTAAGCCGAACACGGTCGTGCCGTCGGGGATGTCGCACAACACGCCGGACTTCGCCCCGACGACGACCCGCGAACCGATGGTGATGTGGTCCGCGACACCGACCTGCCCCGCCATCACGGTGTAGTCCCCGGTGGTGCAGGAGCCGGCGATTCCCACCTGCCCGCACAGCAGATTGAACCGGCCGATCTTGCAGTTGTGCCCGATCTGCACGAGGTTGTCGATCTTCGTTCCCGCGCCGATGCGCGTGGGGCCGAACGTGCCGCGGTCGATCGCGGACCCGGCCCCGATCTCGACGTCGTCCTCGATCTCCACCCAGCCGAGTTGCGGCACCTTGATGTGCCGCCCGTTCTGGGTGCGATAGCCGAACCCGTCGGCCCCGAGGACCACCCCGGAATGGACGTGGACGCGGTCGCCGAGGACGCAGTCGTCGTACAGCACCACGCGCGGGTGGAGCACGCTGTCGCGGCCGAGTTTGCAGAACCGGCCGATCACCGTGCCGGCGTGGACGGCCGTGTTCTCCCCGACCTGCGTCCCCTCGCCGATCACCGCGAACGGGCCGACGGTCACGCCGGGCGCGAGCCGGGCGGAGGGGTGGACGTGGGCGGTGGCGTCGATCAGCCCGCTCGGCTCCGCGGGGTGCCCGCGCAGTTGCCGGACGATATCGGCGAACGCCATCAGCGGGTCGGCGACGCGGATCACCGGGCGCCCGTTCAGCGGTACGGACGCGCCCACCACGGCCGCGGACGCCCTGCTCGCGTGCCACGCCGTCAGGTGCTTGCTCGTCTCGACGAACGTGATGTCACCCGGCTCCGCTTCGGTGAGCGTGCGCGCGTTCGTGATGGCGAGGTCCGGGTCACCGAGAACCTCGCCTCGCACCCACTCGGCCAGTTGCCGGACGGTGACGTTCACGGTGAAATCCCTTCTATCCGTGCCGCTCGGGGAGCGCGGGCACCCGGAGTTCGCGGAACTTAGCGAACGCACGCCGGGCGGGCAACCCCAACCGGCGGGGCGATAAACAGCGGCCGTGGTGGAATATCGACTGCGGGGGAATGTCGGAGAGAGGCGGAATCCGGAGGAGGGGCGCGGGGCATAGCGGGGCATAGCCGGACGGGCCGGACGTGCCGGTTATACCGGCGAGAGGCCGGCGAGACGCGCGAACGCGTCGGCGGAGACTTCACCCGCCGGCGTCGCGACCGTCCCCGGCCCCGCCGCGGCGCACGCCCACGCGACCCGGTCGCGGGCGGCCACCAGGGCCGGGTCGGCGTTGGTCCACACGACGCAAGTGAGGGTGTCGGCGCCGCGCCGGAGGGTGACCATGCCGGCGGGGAAGCCGACGCGCAGTTCGCGCCAGCCGTCCTCGGGCGACTCGTCCGGGAACGCCGGGAGGCCGTCGATCATGCGCAGGGGGGCCGGCCCGCCGACGCGCGCGAGTTGCCCCTTGATGGCGTCCCACGCCGGCACGGACCCGGCGGGGAAACGGACGGTGCAATCCAGACCCATCGGACCTCGCAGTTACTTGTCTTTACCCGTCAGGATGTCGTCCAGGCGCTTCTTCTGCTCCGCAGTAAGCACGGCCTTCGTGTCCTTCGTCCGGTTCGCCTTGAGTTCGTCGATCTTCACTTGGAGCTTGTCGATCTCCCCATCATATTTGTTCTGAACCTTGTAGATGTCTTGCACCTGGGCGTCGGTAAGCCCGAGCTTTTTCCAGTTCTGCGGCAGCACGCCCTTGGCCTTAGCCAGCGGCTCGGTCTTCTTGTCTTCCTTCTTCGGCTCGTCCTTCTTGTCCTGGCCGACGAGGCCACCGGACAGCACGAGCAGACAGGCGAACAGGGCAAGGAAACCGGCGCGGTACATGGGGCACCTGGGGCGGGAACTGGGGTGAGACCAACGGCGGAGCAGACAAGCGACTCTTCCCATAAGTGCGCGTTG